>JAKFUW010000233.1 GCA_021732545.1 Alphaproteobacteria bacterium
CATCAACACCGATGCCGAAGGCCGCTTGGTTTTGGCCGATGCATTGTGGTATACGCAAGACCGTTTCAAGCCGCAATTTATGGTGAATCTCGCCACGCTCACCGGCGCGATTGTGGTCGCGATTGGCGATACGCGCTGCGGAGTATTTTCCAACAATGATGGCTTAAGCGAACGCATTGCCGCTGCATCCGAAAAAACCGGCGAAATGAGTTGGCGCTTTCCACTGGGCGAAGACTATGACAAACAGATCAACAGCGAAATTGCCGATATGAAAAATGTCGGTGAGGGTCGTGGCGCAGGCTCCATCACCGCTGCACAATTTTTGCAGCGCTTTGTCAATGATGTGCCGTGGGCGCATCTGGATATTGCAGGTGTGGCATGGTCGGGCAAAGGCAATATCAGCGGCCCTAAAGGTGCCACGGGTTTTGGTGTGCGCTTGCTCAACCAGTTAGTGGCCGATCATTACGAAAGTAAATAAGCGCTAATGGCTGAGATTCAGTTTTATCATCTGCTCACCACCCCGCTTGAACGCGCCTTGCCTAAACTGATGGAAAAGGCGTTGGAATCGGGGATGCGCAGTGTGGTGCGGGTGGATTCTGAAACGCTGATGCACCAGCTCAATGATGCGCTGTGGACCTATGACGAGCACAGTTTTTTGCCTCACGGCATCATGGATTCACCGCATGCCTGGCAACAACCGATTCATATCACCTGCCGCGATGAAAATCCAAATGGCGCGAAGGTTTTAGTCGTTACCGATGGCTCGCAGGTCGCGCAACCTGATGACTACTCCAAAATTCTGGATATGTTTGATGGCCATGACCCTGCTTGTGTTGCAAACGCGCGCACCCGCTGGAAACAGTATCAGGATGCGGGCGCGGCGGTCACTTACATCAAACAGCAATCAGGTGGTGGCTGGAAAAAAATGGCGTCATAATATTATAGTCGTTTAAATTAATCATTCCCCATTCAGCGAAAATGGGAGCTTTTGAGAACCGCAGCGCAGTGTACATTTTAGTACATGAGCAGCGCAAGCGCAAAAAGCTGACATTTGCAGCCATGGGGAATTATTAAGTGAAATGACTATATCGTCTAATCCCAATCGTCATTCCTTCTGCTGTGGGCAGCATGATGCCTTCATAATCACCCGAATTCGCCAATCGTTCATTGATCTGTTGCATGGCACGCGTTGCCTCTTTCGAGGCGCGCTGTTCTGGCACTCCCAGTACTGCACCAAACAACAAACTATTATCGGCAATTACCAATCCGCCTGTGCGAACCAGAGGTGTTACCGCATCCAGATAGTCAGGGTAGCGACGTTTTTCACCATCGAGAAACACCAGATCAAACCTGCCTGTTATTGTGGGCAGCAGTTCAAGCGCATCCCCTTCTAAAATCATGATCGGCAATTGTGATTCACTGGTATGATCACGCGCATATCCAGCATGAAGTGGGTTGCGCTCAAACGAAATCAACTCGCCTCCGGCTGGCAATGAACGCGCCAACCAAATGCTCGAATAGCCGACAAAACTTCCAAATTCCAAAATACGTTTGGCGTTGATCATTCGTGCCAGCAAATACAGCATTTTGCCCTCGGCTGCGCTCACTTGCATCCCTGCCAGCAATGATTCTCCGACAGCTCGCACGCGCTGCAGCAACGCGTCTTCTGGTGCGAAAGTTGCCGCAATATAATCTGCCACCGCATCCTGATTAATCCGAACCGACATTATCCACCTCCATCATCTGCGGATTGAGCAACGCAATCGAAGGGCCATAATGCCATGCAATTAACCCGCGCACACGCACCCATTTTCCCTTAAGGTTTTCCAGCGCCATACGATCCATTTTTTTCAGCGTTGCAGGCGGAATATAAATCGTGAAATCTTCTTTCCAATGCTCGCTACTATTTAAAAATGCCTGACCTTTGGTGATGGCAACCGCGTGAACTTTCATCCGCACTGAGCGATATTTTCCAATCTGTGTATCCGTTTGATCAGCATCTGTTTTCCACCGCGCTGCAATGGGTATGTGCCATAATTTCTCAAATGCGTCGCTGGGTTGCGGCGCATAAGCAAACGCCGCGCCCTGTTTAATCCACTGCACTTGCATAATATTATTTTTAGCATCATAAACCAACACACGAGACCTGCCATAGCGATCCGAATTTATTTCCTTAAACGCGACATCACTCTTTGGCCATGATCGCTCAATGCGCTTAGCGCCCGTTTCATCAACAATGATATCCGCTAATGTGTAGGACTTATTTTTCCATTGCAGTTGGTTCGGCGGCACAACATGCTGCGCCACCGCGACGCTGCACATCACACAATAACATAAAATCCATTTCATGGGTGGACAATATCCACATCATTGTTGTGATGCACGCATAAATTGTTTAAATATAATGCAATCTTCAATGGAGCCGATCATGAAATTCATCACTCGTATCGCCACTATTTCATGCGCCGTGCTAACAAGTGCGAGCGCCGCGCAGGCGTCGGATTATTTAAATGTTTATGCGGGTTATTTTGATGTGACTCAAAGCGATAATGCCGCGCTGCAAGTGGGCGCCGAATATCGCTATGATGATGTGTATCACGGCTTGCGCCCGGGCGTTGGTTTCAACGTCACTAACGATGATGCCATCTATGGTTATGGTGGATTCTTTTGGGATCTGTATCTATCTGATAGCGTGGTATTCACGCCCAATGTTGTGGTCGGCGGATTCAGCCACGGTGATGGCAAAAAACTCGGGCACGGCATTGAGTTTCGATCTGGCCTTGAATTAAATTATCAATTTGAACAAGGCGAACGTGTGGGTCTTGCCTTCAATCATATTTCCAACGCCAGTCTTGGCGACCATAATCCAGGAGCAGAGACCTTATTGGTCAATTATCAATATCCACTTAACTGGTTTGCGGATGCTCCCAAAAAACCTCGCTGGTGGGAACAATCTGCACAGCCTGTTCAGCCAACCGCTGCTTATTAAATAAGATGCGCTACTGCCTTTTTTTCATCCTCGCATTGATAAATTTCAGCACTCTTTCTGTTGGGTTCGCAAAAGATACTATCTCGCCCGTCATTGGTGTGTCAGGCCATAATATCGAGTCGCCTTCGGTGCGCTTTATTTTAGCGAGCTTGTATGAGCTGGGTGCCACGCCAATTCTGCTTGATATTCACCATCCCGAATCGATTCCGCAAACAATAACTCAACTCGATGGTGTGATATTGGCGGGCAATAGTTTTGACATTAACCCAGCTGATTATGGTGCCAATCCTGACCCGCGTACTCGTAACGAAATCTCTGATAAAACAGCAACGGCACGTGCCCAATATGAACTTCAGCTCCTTGCCGCAACGCTCAAAAATAACATCCCCACTTTTGGGATTTGCGGTGGCATGCAGCGACTGAATATCACTGATTTTGAAAACGGGCGAGGCACGTTACGCCAACATATTGAGAGTGAAAACCAATATTATCTAACCAACACATTCGATCCTCACAAGCCCGTTGATTTTATCCGCATCACGCCCAACACAACACTTGCATCGCTGCTGAAAAACACACCCGCCATCATCAAAGAAAACAGCCTTCACCATCAGGCGGTGCAGCAGGTTCGTGCAGGGTTCAGAGTAAGCGCAGTCAATGTAGCGGGCACGATTGAGGCGATTGAAGCGGACCCAAAAGGCATCTATGCGAATCATCCCTTTTTGCTTGGGGTGCAATGGCACCCGGAATATGGTGCAAGCGCTGCGAGTAAAAAACTGCTTCACGCGTTTGTTGCCAGTGCACAACAGCACCATGCAAAGCGCACCATGACAACGCTACCAATAGACGATAGAATCGATGACACATTAGAAGCCGTTTTACGCAAAGGCGGTGACTTTGTTCGCGCCCATTATGGCTACGCCATGCCTGCGCTGACGCCTTAAATTCAGAGTTTTTTATACATAATATGTACCGCCATCATGCCTTTTTCGCGGTGACGAAAGGCATCGGGTACGGTACCTACAATATCAAAGCCTAATTTTTGCCAGATCTTTTTGGAGCGGATATTATCTTCCACCACGAAGTTAAACTGCATGGCATAGTATCCTGCTTTTTTGGCTTCTTCTACCATGCACGCGCCCATGATCGAGCCATAGCCTTTACCCGCATGATGAGGTGATACCATAAAACCGCCATTGGCCACATGATTGCCTAACCCCAGTTGATTAGCACGCAGATAAAAAGTGCCAACCGCCTCGCCATCTTTCATCGCAACATAAGGCGTTTTTTCGGGCGCAAACCAGATATCACATCCCTGCTCACATGTCAGGTCGGTGGGGTATGAATAGGTTTTTCCGTCACGAATCACCGCTTCAAAAATCGGCCACACCAATGCAAATTCATCGCGGCTCAAGCGGCGAATTTCAACACTCATGCCAGCCTCTCATAAGCAGGGAGCGTTAAAAATTCTACAAATTGCTCTTGCAAAATCAGCTCTAAAAGTAAGTCAGAGGCCGCAGCATATTGACCCGCCTTAAACACCACATCGCCCACTTGTGCTTTGATCTTTTTCATTTCTTCGGGGAACATTTTCTTGATCATCGCGGCAGTGATTTCTTTGCCATCCTCGCGTTTTACGCCTTTGTGATGCACCCATTGCCATAATTGCGTGCGCGAAATTTCAGCGGTGGCTGCGTCTTCCATCAGATTATGAATCGGCACGCAGCCATTACCATCCAGCCATGAGGCCATATATTGAATCGACACATTGATGTTCATGCGAATGCCCGCTTCGGTGATGGTGCCTTCAGGAATTTTGACTAAATCGGCTGCTACCACTTTCACATCATCACGCTTATTATGCACTTGGTTAGGCGTTGGCATCAGGCGATTAAACGCCTCTAACGCCACCGGAATTAACCCCGGATGCGCCACCCACGTGCCATCATGGCCCCAGCTGGCTTCGCGCTCTTTATCGAGCTTGACCATCTCGAGCGCCTTGGCATTGGCTGCTTCATCATTTTTAATCGGGATTTGCGGTGCCATACCGCCCATCGCAAACGCACCACGCTTGTGGCACGTATGAATTAAAAGTTCGGAATAGGCTTTTAAAAATGGCACCGACATTTTCACCTGCACGCGGTCAGGCAAAATGAAATCACCACGGCGTGCGAATTTTTTGATGAAGCTGAAAATATAATCCCAGCGCCCGCAATTGAGCGCCACGATATAATCTTTGAGCGTAAATAAAATTTCTTCCATTTCATACACCGCCGTAATCACTTCAATCAACACAGTTGCTTTGATGGTGCCATGGGCAATTCCCATACGCTGTTCAGCATAGGTGAAAATATCGCGCCATAGAGCAGCTTCCAAATGATTTTCAAGTTTTGGCAAATAGAAATAAGGGCCCGTGCCACGGCTGATTTGTTCTTTGGCATTATGATAGAAAAATAACCCAAAATCGAGCAAGGCACCGCAAATGGGTTTGCCATCATACGTCACATGTTTTTCATTCAGATGCCACCCGCGCGGGCGCACAATTAACACCGCCAATTCTTTCTCCGCTTTCAGCGCATAATCTTTGCCCTCAGGGCTTTGATACACCAATGTGCGGCGCACGGCAGCGGCCAACGCCATCTGCCCTTCCACTACCTTTTCCCAGGTGGGGCTGAGCGAATCTTCGAGATCGGCCATGAACACTTTTGCACCGGAATTGAGCGCGTTGATGATCATTTTAGGCTCGGCAGGGCCAGTGATTTCCACACGGCGATCTTGCAAATCAGCGGGGATGGGCGCGACTTTCCAATCGCCCTCGCGCACGCTTTGTGAGTTTCTCAAAAAGTCAGGCAAAATGCCGGCATCAAAGAGCTTTTGACGCACTGCGCGCTCGCCAAGTAATTCGTCGCGGCGGCTTTGAAACCGCTCCACCAACTCTTGCACAAACGCCATCGCATCATCGGTTAGCACCTGCTCAAACCCTGCACCAAATGCACCATGAATGGTTAGATCCGATTGCGTTTTACTGTGTGATTGTGCGCTCATTGGGTGCTCCTTTGTGTAGAATAAATGTCATCCATCCATACCATAGATTGCACATTGCGCAACCCTATGGACATTTACACACAAATCATGCACAACTCATTCATGATCAAACGACTCAAAACAGCAGGCTATATTATCTATAAAGCGGGCGATAATCTTGTCGATAATGACGGGATTGAGCTGGCGGGATATCTGACCTTTTTAAACCTGCTTGCGCTGTTTCCGTTTCTGGTACTCATCGTGGCGACTGCCGGATTTTTAGGCCAAAGCGGTGCAGGTGCCAGCATCATCGCACTATTGGTTGAGCATCTTCCCAAACAGGCATTGACTTCGATTCAGCCACGCATCGAAGAGATCATGGCAGGCCCGCCGCAAGGGTTGGTGACGCTGTCTATTTTGGGCGCGATCTGGACATCTTCATCGGCCGTGGAAGGCATGCGTACGGTGCTCAACCGTGCCTATCAGGTAAGCAACCCACCCACCTATATTTTGCGCCGCTTAATGAGTATTTTGCAATTAATTGTATTTATGATTGTGATGACGGTGGTGATGTCGGTCATCGTGCTTTACCCCATCATCACCGATCATATTCAGCGCGTGTTTGGTGCGCACTATGTCGAAAAATTTGACGCGCTGTGGAGCGGTTATTTCATGTATTTTGGAGGTGGCATTTTGTTTTTAGTGGTGGCAAGCCTGTATTATTTTCTGCCCAATATTCGCCAGAGCTTGCTTGCGGTGGTGCCAGGTGCGGCGCTGGTGATTTTAATGTGGATTGAAGGAGCAAGTTTTTTCACCTTTTACATCGCCAATGTCGATCAGGTAAATATTATTTATGGGAGTCTGGGCGGTTTCATTGCCACGCTGCTGTTCTTTTTCATCATGAATATCATCTTCATTTATGGGGCAGAATTCAATAACATGCTGCTGCACGCACTTGGCATGAAAACCATAGAAAAACAGCATGTTGATGTATCAGATGAGGTCAAACTCGCCGACCGGCACTAGGCGCCGCCTAACTTTCCCGTCCACATCACAATCAGCATCGCACCGGCAATGGCAGGGCCGTAAGGCACCATGGGTTCGCCTAGAGTAAAAAGCCTAGGAATTTTTTTCATGTTCAAAGCACGAAACAAAGGCGGCAGCAAATAACGCGCCATCAGCGTGCCGATGGTGATCACACCGCCTAGCAACGCGGTATAAATCACCAGCGCCACTGCCGCCTCACTCCACCCGGTATAAAGCCCGAGCACTGCGAGCAATTTGGTGTCACCGCCACCCATAATCTTGCACGCAAACAACCCAAACCCAGCAGCAAAAAATACGGACGACATGGTGAGTGATGACATCCAATCAAACGCCGCACCTGAACCTAATATCCATAGCGGAAAGAACGCCATGATCGCGAGATTAAGCCAGTTGGGAATGCGAAAGGAATGGACATCAATCGCAATGACAAGCAATAATAATCCCGTGAGAATGATATAGCAACTTTGTTCCATGATGCCATGCTACATGAAATCATTTTAATCGGCAGAGAAAAGTGGATTGCCGCGTCGAGGCGTTGCCTCTCCTCGCAAAGACGACGCTCAAGGGCAACACTGCCATAAGTTACCACACGTGGGCAAACAACCGCTTTACAGCCATGCTGCTTTTGTCTAGGTTATTGGCTAATCGATAAAAAGTGGGTCAGCGGCATGAGCTTAATCAGTTTATTTGGGGGCAAATCCGGTCAACCGACGAATACACCCGCTCAACCCGCTGAAAAAAAGCCCCATATTCTGGTGATCGGTAACGAAAAAGGTGGCTCTGGCAAAACCACCACCTCCATGCACATCATGGTCGCGCTGATGCGTTTGGGCTTCAAACTTGGCAGTATGGATATCGATGCGCGGCAACGCTCGCTCTCGCGCTATCTCGAAAATCGCCGCACCACCATGACCAAAGAAGATATTTCGCTGCCGATGTCGCACCATGTCATCATCACCAAAAGCCCCTTTAATGTGCAGCAAGAAGCCGAATCCGATGAGCAGGATCGTTTTTTACAAGGACTCGATCGCCTGAAGATGTGCGATTTTATTTTAGTCGATAGCCCGGGTAATGACACCTATCTGTCGCGTCTGGCGCATTCCTATGCCGATACCATCATCACGCCGATCAATGACAGTTTTGTTGATCTTGACGTGTTGGCGACGATTGACGGCAACACCATGCAAATCGTGCGCCCAAGCATCTATAGCGAAATGGTGTGGGAGCAAAAACTCGCGCGTGCCAAGCGCGATGGCGGATCAATCGAATGGATTGTGATGCGTAATCGTTTAAGTAATCTCGATGCGCGCAACAAGCGCCAGATGAAAAAACTCACCGAAGATTTATCGCGCCGTATTGGGTTTAAAGTCGCCGCAGGGTTTAGCGAACGCGTGATTTACCGCGAGATGTTTTTGCAAGGCCTCACCGTGCTCGATGTGATTGATATGTCGGAGAGCAAAAGCATCAGCCTGTCGCATGTGGCGGCCAAACAAGAGGTGCGCGAATTGCTCAAAACACTTCGCATCCCTGAAGTGGATCGGCGCATCAATGAGATTCGCAGCAAAGACACGCCTGCCGCTGCGCCAGCACAAGAGCCCGTGGCAGCAGATGCGCCCATTCAAGCTGCACATCCATAAATTTTTATGGGATGGTTTTTACTTTTTATCTTGGTGATGGGCGGATATTGGCTTGGGCAGCGCATGGGAAAAGCGCGCCAATCCGCCACTTACACGCAACCACTCACGCGTGAACAAGCGCTGGAAATTTTGGGACTTGACGCAGATCCCACAAAAGATGATATCATCGCCGCCCATCGCGCCCTCATCCAAAAAGTTCACCCCGATGCAGGCGGCACACAAAGCCTTGCTCAGCTGGTCAATCATGCTAAAGATGTGCTCATTCATTGATCGGAAACACCATGCCTCACACTGCAACTAACCCATCATCGCCGCACCATTTTCATCCCTCCATCCTGCGCGAATATGATATTCGTGGAGTGGTGGGTGAAACTCTGTTTGAAGCCGATGCTTATTATGTCGGGCGCGGTTTTGCTTCTGCACTGATTGACAGTGGGCTTGCGCATCCTTTGGTGGCCGTTGCGCGCGATGGTAGATTAAGTTCACCTGTGCTGCTTGCCGCGCTCAAAGAGGGATTAAAAATATCGGGTGCAGACGTCATTGATTGCGGCCTTGGCCCCACGCCTTTGCTGTATTTTTCGGTGCATCACCTTAAAGCCGATGGCGGCATCATGGTCACCGGTTCGCACAACCCACCCTCTCACAATGGCTTTAAAATGATGAAGGGTAAAGCGTCGTTTTTCGGTGCGGATATTCAGGCGCTCGGCGATGCTGTTCATAAAAATATATTAGCAAGCGGCGCAGGATCGGAATCCGCACAATCGGTGCATGATGATTATACCACGCGCTTGTTGCAAGAAATCAAATCGCTGCCACCCGTTGCAGCGGCGTGGGATGCAGGCAATGGCGCAGCGGGTGAGATCGTCGAAGCGCTGTGTTCCACGCTGCAAAATCAACATCGCCTTTTCACCACGATTGACGGCACCTTTCCCAACCATCACCCCGATCCATCGGTGCCTGAAAACTTGGCCGATATAATGGCCTGCGTGACCGCCAACCAGTGCAAAATCGGCTTGGCATTTGATGGCGATGGCGACCGCTTGGGCGTGGTCGACGATTTAGGCCGGATGGTAGCAAGCGATCATTTGCTGATGCTGCTCGCACGCGATGTGTTGGCGCAGCAAAAAGGCACCATCATCGCCGATGTCAAAACCAGCCAATTATTTTTCGATGATGTGGTGGCGCATGGCGGCGACGCATTAATGTGGAAAACCGGACACTCGCATATTAAAAGCAAAATGAAAGAAGTGAATGCCCTGTTTGCCGGAGAAGCCAGCGGCCATCTCTTTTTTATGGATCGCTATTTCGGATTCGACGATGGCCTCTATGCCGCGATGCGGATGCTGCGAATGGTTGCCACCTCGCCCATTCCTTTAAGCGCCATGGTCGATGCTCTGCCCCGCCCTTGCAGCACGCCTGAAATACGGATTGCGTGCGCGGATGATCGCAAATTCATCGTGGTCGATGAAATCCGCGACCGATTGTCAGACGCTGGTGCCGATTTTATCGCGCTCGATGGGGTTCGTGTGAATACACCCCATGGCTGGTGGCTGGTGCGCGCATCCAACACCCAACCCGTGATCAATGCGCGCTGCGAAGCTACAAACAAGGCTGACCTTGCATTGTTGATAGAAACGCTGCGCACGCAGTTAGCCAAATCAAACGTTATCCTCGCATTGTAATGCTTTATTTACTTTTATCGATTAATTTAGCACTCTGCTTTTAGTATTTTTGTTTTAGTGTGTTTTTATCCTAATGCATTACTTCGTTTTTGTTAGGAGAAACACGATGTGTGCCCGTAGCTCAGCTGGATAGAGCATCCGCCTTCTAAGCGGACGGTCGGGGGTTCGAATCCCTCCGGGCACGCCAATCCCTATAACCACCGCTTCTTTTTGAAAAAGAAATAAGGCACGACCGCTGCCAGCACCATCATCGCAATCGCAAAGGGATAGCCCAACAGCCAACCCAATTCAGGCATAAATTTAAAATTCATTCCATAGATGCTGGCAACCAACGTGGGCGGTAAGAACACCACGGCAGCCACGGAGAAAATTTTAATGATGGAGCTTTGTTCAATACTGATCAACCCCAAGGTGGCATCGAGCAAAAAATACACTTTATTGGATTGAAAATTAATATAATCACTCAGCGCATTGATATCTTTGAGCGTGACCGAGACGCGCTCCATTTCATCAGAACTCCAGCGCGGGCTGATGCCTTGCGAAGCAAAGCTCACCAATCGGTTTAGCGTTAGTAAGCTTTCTTGCGCTTTGGAAAACAGATCACTCTGGATGCCAATCCGTCGCATCATATCCTCATAATCGGGCTTGGCTTTCAGGCGCGCATCGCGGTCATGAATCGTGGGACGGAAGATTTTATGATTGACGTCATCGAGCTGGTGGCTGGCATTTTCCAAAATATCAGCCAGCCTTCCAATGATCGTTTCAATCAGCAGCATCAGCACGCCATAACCAGAATTAATGGTACGTTCTTCATCATCGTGCCTAGCACTTGCCACCCGAAATGAATAGGGATTGGAATAACGCACCGTAATCAATTTTTTCTGACATAAAATAAAACTGATCGCATGGCTTTGCGGTGCATCGCTATCGGTATGGGTCATCACCATGGCGCTGGTAAACACCACATTATTTTCAATATACAACCTACTCGACGATTCAATTTCGCGCATCTCATCATAGGTGGGTACGTTGATGCCTAGAAACTGTTCAACCAATATTTCTTCATCTTTGGTTGGCTCTAATAAATCAAACCACACAATTTTTTCCATCATCATTGGCGGTGCGCTAAGCGAATGCGCCATCAATGTGCCGTTTTCAATGGTATAGAATGTGATCGCCATGATACCTCGCTTTCAAATGGGCTGCACTTTGTAGATGACAGAAGATAGGACGTTTATTATGGTGCATTGCATTCGTTAAACCATGGGATGGAGATAATATGAAACGATTTTTTCTGATCGCGGCCTTGTGCCTGAGCGTTGCGTGCCAACCGGTTAAAAATTCAGGCCACGCCTATCACTATATCAACCCTGAATCCATTTCACCGACGCTCATTGCGCCGCCGATTGCGGATGGATCGGATGCTAAACGCTTTGAGATTGAGCAAATCATCGCGCGCCAAAAGCATTACACCAAAGCGCAGCTTGATGCCGCGCTCAAAACCCATCACCCAGTCACGCCAGAACTTCTGACCTATGTGATTGGTCGCGATTTTAACCGCGAGCGGTTGCCTTTCACCTATGACTTTTTAGAAGATGTGGTATCGGATTGTTTCGATACAGTCGAGTTTGCCAAACTCTATTATAAGAATAAGCGCCCCTATCTGATGGACAAACGTGTGAAAGCACTCGTGCCAAATCCCAATACCACCGGTGCGTATCCGAGCGGCCACACCGCTTGCTCGCGTGTGTGGGCAGAGGTGCTCATCCAATTAGTACCCGAAAAACAAGCCGCCCTTCGCGCCCGCGCCGACGAGATGAGCCAGCACCGCATGTTACTGGGTGTGCATTATCCCAACGACCTTAAAGGTGGCAAAGAGATGGCGCTGTTGATTGTGGGCGCGCTTTCGCAATCGCAGACATATCAAGCCGATTTAGCACGCGCTAAAGCAGAGATTGGGAACAATAACTAACCGTCATCGCGAGTCTCGCTTGCGAGGCGTGGCGATCCATATTGCGTTAGATGGATTGCTTCGCGGGATTAACCCGCTCGCAATGACGTCATAAAAAAGGAAAAATAATGGCTCAAAATCAAGTAGAACGAGTGATTGAGCGCGGACTATTTGCCAGCCGCTGGCTCATGGCACCGATGTATATTGGCTTAGTCGGCGCGCTGATTATTTTGCTGATTGGTTTCATGCAGGAGCTATTTCATTTCTTTCTGGCTATACCAAATTTAAATCAAAGCGACTTAATTTTAGGAGTATTGTCGCTGATTGATCTGTCGCTTGCGGGTAATTTGCTGCTGATCGTGATTTTTTCTGGCTATGAAAATTTTGTATCAAAAATCGATACGTCCGATCAACCCGATCAGCCCGAATGGAAAGGCACGGTCGATTTTGCGAGCTTGAAACTCAAGCTCATTGCGTCCATCGTTGCCATCTCTGGTATCCATTTGCTCAAAGTCTTTATGGATGTAAAAAAGGTCGATGAAACGCAAATTTTCTGGATGGTCGTCATTCATCTGGTGTTTGTCGCATCGGGCGTGTTGCTGGCACTGATGGATTATATTTCCGTATGCGGGAAGACCAAGAAGGCGGCGAGTAAATAACCTCTCGTCATCGCCCGAATCGCATATGCGATTATAGGGCGATCCAGAAAATTAGCGCCCTGGATTCCCCTATAATTTGCTAACGCAAATTCGGGGAATGACGAAACAGAACAGCATTTACCGCTTCCCCAAAAACGCCAGCGAAATAATTTTATAAGCGAGTTTTGCGGCAATAAAATCGCACGAATGAAAGCCCTCAATGGGTGCGAGTTCATTCACATCCGCGCCCACAATATCGCATATTTTGGCAGCTTCGGTGATAATGTTCAGCGCATCTTCCCAAAACACACCGCCCGGTTCGGGCGTGCCGGTGGCAGGCATTAAACTCGCATCAAAGCCATCGACATCGAAGGTTAAATACACAGGACGGCCTTTGAGTGGTGCAATAATATCAGCGATGTTCCAATTGCGTTTATCTTTGCCCCAATGAATGTGGATGCGGTGGCGATTGGCTTCAAGGAACGGGATTTCTTCTGCCGAAATATTGCGAATGCCACACGAAATCAGTTCGATATGGTCATAATCCAAGCAGCGTCGCAGCGCCGAAGCATGGCTGTAATGCACACCCATATACCCATCGCGCAAGTCCGCATGGGCATCAAAATGCAAGATGGCAAGGTTATCATAGTTTTCTGCAAAATAGCGAATGGTGCCCGGTGTAATCGCGTGCTCACCGCCAAAGGTCATCGGGAATTTTCCATCTGCAACGACTTGGCGCACGATCATTTCAAGCTGTTTAATGGCTGCTTCTTGGTCGCGCTCAATCACGGGTTCTTGCAAGGTCACAATCCCGATTTCGCGAAAGGGCTCGCACCATAAATGCTCGTCAAATCGCTCGAGTTCGGGTGATGCTGCAATCATCGCAGCTGGCCCTTTGCTGGTGCCGCCGCCATAGGTCACGGAACCCTCAAGCCCAAAGGGGATAATCACCGCGCGCGCATCGTAGTAG
>JAKFUW010000018.1 GCA_021732545.1 Alphaproteobacteria bacterium
GCCTCGTGAGATTGCTTCGTTCGCGATGCTCTCTCGCAAAAGCGGTTACTTTACGAGTGATCTTTTGCAATATCTGCTTCTCAAACGAATCAGAATGTGTAGATTGCAGGCTATGACAGCATTTCCCGAGCCGATGATCGATAGCAGTGTTTCACATGACGCAATGGCCAATGCCATTCGAGCACTGAGTATGGACGCGGTGCAGCGCGCCAATTCTGGCCATCCTGGCATGCCGATGGGCATGGCCGATGTGGCGACGGTGTTGTTCAATGACATTTTAAAATACAATCCCAAACACCCGGCTTGGCCTGATCGTGATCGCTTTGTGCTCTCAGCGGGTCATGGGTCGATGCTGCTTTATGCACTGCTGCATCTGACGGGTTACGAGGACATGACGATGGATGAGCTCAAACGCTTTCGTCAGTGGGGTGCAAAAACCGCAGGGCACCCGGAATATGGCCATGCTGCCGGCATTGAAACCACTACGGGGCCGCTGGGCCAAGGGCTTGCCAATGCGGTGGGCATGGCGCTGGCCGAACGGATGATGGCGGCGGAATTTGGGCCTGAGTTGGTCAATCACCACACCTATGTGATTGCGGGCGATGGCTGCCTGATGGAAGGCATTTCGCAAGAGGCCATTTCGCTCGCAGGGCATTTGAAGCTCAATAAACTCGTGGTGCTTTTTGATGATAATTCCATCTCGATTGATGGGCCAACGAGCCTGACGGTTTCGGAAGATACGCTGGGGCGCTTTGAATCGTGCGGGTGGAATGCGTTGCGTATCAATGGCCATGATTCGGTAGCGATTGCGCAAGCGCTTTATGCTGCGAAAGTATCCGATAAACCCACCCTCATTGCCTGCAAAACCACCATCGCCAAAGGGGCACCCACCAAGGCTGGAACCTCCGCCAGCCATGGATCGCCGTTAGGTGATGCCGAAATTGCAGGCGCACGCGAAACGCTCGGATGGTCGTCGGTACCGTTTGAAATACCTGCTGATATTATGACCGCGTGGCGCGAAGCGGGAACGCGCAGCAACGCAGAATATCATGCGTGGAGCAAACGCTTTGATGCGAGCGACAAGGCGGATGATTTTGCATCGCGCGTGGCAGGCGAGTTGCCCGAGGCTTACGTGGCGGCGATGGCTGCGTTTAAGCAAAAGCTGATTGCGCAAGCTCCTAAGCAAGCAACCCGTCAATCGTCGCAATTGGTGCTCGATGTGTTGGCGCCAGCCGTGCCTGCGTTGCTAGGTGGTTCAGCGGATCTGACCGGATCGAACAATACCAAAGCGGTGGGGATGGACGCGGTAAAATATCCGCGCTATGATGGCAAATATATCTATTACGGCGTGCGCGAACATGGCATGGCCGCCATGATGAACGGCATCGCGCTGCATGGCGGCTATATACCCTATGGTGGCACGTTTTTAGTATTCACCGATTATTGCCGAGGTGCCATTCGCTTATCCGCACTCATGCAGCAACGCGTGATTTATGTGATGACGCATGATTCGATTGGCTTGGGCGAAGATGGCCCAACGCACCAGCCGGTCGAGCATCTGGCGAGCCTTCGCGCGATCCCGAACCTCAATGTGTTTCGCCCATGCGATGCCACGGAAACCGCAGAATGTTGGGAACTGGCATTGAGCCTGAAAGACACGCCGAGCATTCTGGCACTGTCACGCCAAGCCGTGCCGCATTTGCGTCGTGAATTTTCGGCGGAGAACCAATCGGCCAAGGGTGCGTATATCATTTACTAGTCATCCCGAGGCGCGGCGCTTGCAACTGCAAGCGACGTGAGCGCGGGATCTCGTGCAGATGCTGCGCTAGCACTTCGTGCTCCGCAGCATGACGAAGTGGTACTCATCGGCACCGGCACCGAAGTGTCGTTATGTGTGGAGGCCGCTGAGGCTTTGGCCAAAGACGGCATCAACGTGCGCGTGGTATCCATGCCATGTTGGGAGCTGTTTGCGCAGCAACCGTTAGCCTATCAGCACGCCGTGTTGGGCGATGAGAATGTGCTGAAAGTCGCGTGCGAAGCGGCGCTTGGTTTTGGTTGGGAACGCTGGATTGGACGCCACGGCATCTTCATCGGCATGGATGGTTTTGGTGCATCCGCACCCGCTCCCGAACTTTATGAGCATTTTGGCATTACGGCACACGCGATGGTGGACGCGGTGAAAGCAAAAATTAGCCTTTAAATTAAAAAACCGCCTGCAGGCTTGTTATCGCTGCAGACGGTTACCATTAAGGATTTCAAGCCCGATGCAAAAGCAGAGCGGGAACACAAAAATGGTGCCATAAAATGCGGCTGTAGGCAAGTTAATTTCAATAAGTCAGATAAGCAGTGACCGCCTGAAGCACACCTTTCAATTCTTCTGGGTTCAGGTTGCGTGTATAATATTTGCGTTTGCCTTCATGGTCACGCTGATGAAAGCGATCCAAGCGATCAAACGACACGGTGTAAAGCATATCGCATTTTGCCCACATATCGGAATCTGGCCATGTGGGGCCAAGTGGCGAACCCAGTTGGATGTGATGGTGATACGCTAAAACAGGAGTGGGTGCCGTGGTGCTTAAGGGGACAACGATGCATAAGCCAGTGCGATGTCTGAGTCTGGGTGATATCACAACGACAGGACGCTTTTTTACCATTTCTGGTGCACGTAATCCTGTAAAATCACAGAGTAAAATAGTTCCTGATTCGGGATGAAAATTAATGGTCATATCACAAAATCACTAACAGAAGCGGTTTGTGATGAAAAGGTAAAAGGAATGCTTTACGCAGGTGTTTCTTGTTATTATAACTCCCCTTATGACCATCAAAATCGGGATCAACGGATTAGGGCGCATCGGGCGCTGCGTGCTGCGCGCTATCGTGGAACATGGCTATGACGATATCGAAGTGGTGGCGGTCAATGGCCCTGCGGAAACGAGCATGCACAAGCATCTGCTCGCCTATGATTCGGTGCATGGGCGCTTTGCTGGAAATATTATCTATGACGAAAAAGCCGACACGCTCGATATGGGGCGCGGGCGCTTTAAAGTGGTGCACACGCGCGATGCCAAAGACATCAACTGGAAGCGGCTGGGCGTGGATGTAGTGCTGGAATGTACCGGCAAATATGTGAGCGCGAAAGACTGCCAGATTCATTTACAGCAAGGCGCTAAAAAAGTGCTGATTTCGGCACCTGCTAAAGATGAATGCCCGACTTTTGTGTATGGCGTGAATCATGGTGAATTAGAGAGCTGGCACGATATTATTTCAGTGGGTTCTTGCACCACCAATGCGCTGGCTCCCGTGGCGAAAGTGTTGCACGATGCGTTCACCATTCAGTCTGGTTATATGACTACAGTACATGCCTATACGGGCGATCAGAATCTGGTCGATGGCTCGCATGCCGATCTGCGCCGCGCGCGTGCGGCTGGCGTGTCGATGATCCCGACCAAAACGGGCGCGGCCAAGGCGCTTGGGTTGGTGATTCCTGATCTGGCGGGCAAGCTCAATGGCAGCGCGATTCGGGTGCCCACCGCCAATGTTTCGATGGTCGATTTAACCGTGCTGGTGAAAGAACCCGTGGTCGCCGATGTGGTGAATGCTGCATTATCAAATGCAGCGGGCGGCGTACTTAAAGGCGTGCTGGCGGTGTGCGACGAACAATTGGTTTCCATTGATTATGCGCATCGCGCGGAAAGCTCCATTGCTGACCTCACTCAGACCAAAGTCGTCGGCACCAACCTTGTGCATGTGGCCGCATGGTACGACAATGAATGGGGATTCAGTTGCCGCATGCTCGATATGGCAAGATTAGTTGCGGGTTAAAAACGATTAGAGATTTCTGCCGCTAGGTGTGCTTGGTGCGTTAACACCTTTGCCTGAATTGCCATCAGTTACATCTGCTTCTTTACTACCTCTCTCATTCAAATCTCTTCTAATAGATTCAAGTTGCTCACGAGATTTGCCAGTCAATGTTTTTAATGATTGGAGCCGTTCGCCAGATTCGCTTTGCTGCCTATCAAACGCTTCTTCAACTCCTCTTCGAGACATATCTTCCACATTGGTATAATGGTTCAAACTATGCATCAATTCATATTCTGAATGCGCTTTATTATTTTCAGCGGCATAGTTCGTTCCCAACAAGCGATCACTAAGCCCGTTAATCATACCAGAGATGAGGCTAGGTTGGCTTGGTTCTTGTAGCTGGGGAAACGGCAAACCAAAGGCTTTTTTATTTACCATGTCTATAGTTAATTTATACAATTCGGCGACTCTATCAGGATCCACACCTGAGCTTTGTTTCTGCATCTCTTCCAGCGATAGAAATTTAAAACTATTTGCACGTATAAATTCTTCTCGTGCTGCAGCAGTGCGTGCAGAATCTCTAGGTTTGCTCATAATTGTAACTCCTCAAATATCTAAAATTAACCCTATAAAGGCATAATAAACATAATTTATTAACAAACAATTAATTTTTTGACCGATATATGACGCGAGGGGGCGCCGGTGGACTAAACTCGTTTATCCGATTCGATAAAGGCGCGTAGCACGGCATTCATCTGGCGCTGATAGCCTTTTCCTTGTTTGCGGAAATAGTCCAAAATTTCTTTGTCCAGTCGCAGACTGATCATCTCTTTTTGCGAAGGTTTCAGCAGCCGAACATTCGCCCAAAAGCGCGAATCCAATTCGGGGATGTCACCATAATCGATGGTATCATCTTTCAATGCATCGAGTTTTTTTAAGGTCGCTTTGGTTGCCTTGGGCGGTGCTTTGGTATCAAGCACAAAGTGCGTAGTATTTTTTTTGCTCACGGTTGTTTCCTTTCCTGGCTGAAACCAGTTTATATTGATTTATGTATATACAAGTAGCAATATAGAAAGTCACCAGTTGCCAGTTGCCAGTTAAGGGGATAATCTCGCAACTCGCAACTCGTAACTGGCAACTAACTATGCACCTACCATCCCTCGATTCCATTGATGTATCTGGCAAAACCGTGTTGGTGCGGCTGGATTTAAACCTGCCGATGCAAGCGGGCCGCGTGACGGATGATTCACGGCTCAAACGCGTGTTGCCCACGCTGCAGCAGCTGATTGCCAGCCACGCCAAAGTGGTGATTTTATCGCATTTTGGCAGGCCGGGTGGCCGCGTGGATCTATCGCAATCGCTGGCACCACTCGTGAATGTGTTGAGCGAAGCGCTGTGGGATCGCCCCGTTGGGTTCTCGCCCGATTGTGTAGGCTTAACCGCCAAGCTCGCGGTGGAAAACGCCAAGCCAGGCGATGTGGTGCTGATGGAAAATCTGCGTTTTCACAGCCAAGAAGAAGCGGGCGATGCCGACTTTGCAGCCCAACTGGCGAGCCTTGGGGATGTGTTTGTGAATGACGCATTCTCATGCAGCCACCGCGCTCATGCGTCGATTGTGGGCATCAATCCGCATCTGCCAAGCGTGGCTGGCGTGCTGATGCAGCAAGAAGTTTCGGCGCTGTCATCGGTGTTGTCTAACCCCAATCGTCCATTGGCTGCGGTGGTGGGTGGATCGAAAGTATCGAGCAAGCTGGAGCTGCTTGAAAATTTAGTGAGCAAAGTTGATAAGCTGATCATTGGCGGCGCGATGGCGCATAGTTTTTTACATGCGCAAGGTTATATGGTTGGTAAATCACTGTGTGAATATGAGATGAAAAACACTGCACGTCGTATCATAGACGTTGCACAGAAATCTGGATGCGAGCTGGTGTTGCCCACCGATGCGGTGGTGGCGCGCTCCTTAAAAAAACAATCGGCGTGCGAAGTGGTGCCAGTGAGTGCTATCCCGGGTGACGCGATGATTTTGGATATGGGCCCCATGAGTATTTTGCAAGTATCGCAGCATTTGATGGCGAGCAAAAGCGTGGTGTGGAATGGCCCTGTGGGCGCGTTTGAAACCAGCCCGTTTGATGCCAGCACGATTACGCTTGCGCGGTTGGTTGCGGGGCTCACCCGCGCAGGTGTGGTGCACAGCGTGGCAGGCGGCGGCGATACCGTGTCGGCGCTCAGCCATGCAGGGTTGGCGCTTGAATTTTCGTATCTCTCCACCGCGGGTGGTGCGTTTTTGGAATGGCTGGAAGGCAAGGAACTGCCGGGCGTGGCCGCGTTGATGGCGAAGAAAGTTGCCAGTTGCGAGTTGCCAGTTGCAAGTGCAGCCAGTAACTAGCCAATTAGCTCAATATTTTCGCGTTTGCTTGCAAAAGCACCTTAACATACTCGCAACTGGTAACTCGCAACTGGCAACTTTACATATGAAAACCATTCACCATCTTGACGCACTGCTCGATGCGTTGGCACTAGGCGAGCGCGAGCTATGCACACCGCCACATGCCATGGGGTATCTGGGGGCGGGGTATTTAGCGGCGATGGTTGAAGCTGCAAAAGAACAAGCACCCGCTGTGGATTTTATATTGTGGTGCGATTGCGGGAATGATCCTGCACATGCTATGGCGGGGCTTCGCGCTGGCTTAAAACATCTGACGATTGATGTGTCCGGCACGATGCTATTAAAATTGCAGCAGATGGGGCAGCAGGTGGGAGGCGTGGTAAAAGCAAAAGAAGTAGCGTGACTTAACTTTTTTGTCTGCCAGTTCGATCTCCTAAAGAGTCTGTCCACGAAGCGCCGTCTGCGCGGCCATCAGTTGCTACCGAAGAAGCAGTTTCTAGTTTAGCTATAGCAGCTTCTAGAACCTTTCCTGCGCGGCGATCAATACCAGTCATCCTGTTCTCATCAATCGAAGTTATAATTTGCCCAATAATCATTTGTGCAACTCCTGTTGGACTTGTATCAGCAGAAGAAACTTTTGAACCAACTTGATGTGAGGTGTAACCTGCTTCTTTAAGTTGTTTTGAAACTTCGTCCCATTTTATCAAGCCTGACAACATTTTATTATCGGTACTAGGTAGCGCATCTTTAAGCCATTTAAGAACGGTTAAATCACCTTTTAGTGCGTCATCAAACGTTTGTTCTAGAGTTCTGATTTTAGCAACCCAGTTTTTTACATCTAGAGAATTAGGTCGTTTGCCTTCTAATTCAGAAACTGCTTTTGTATCGATAATAGGCATATTGGCTATCTCCGTCTGATATGTATTTACTATGCGGTTAGATTAGCAGGCTATTGTTAATAATTTATTACAATTTGTGATTTTTAATCAAAGGGAGAAGGCTTGACCACGCCCCGCAATGAAGCTATCCCTTTGCTCAAAGCACATCATCAAAGGAATCCCTCATGCAACTCACGCCCAAAGTCAAAGAGATTTTAAGCTGGTACGAATCGGATAATGCCGGAACAAAAGCGAACCTCGCGCGGATGCTGATGACGGGCAAACTCGCGGGCACCGGCAAGCTGGTGATTTTGCCAGTGGACCAAGGCTTTGAACATGGCCCTGCGCGCAGCTTTGCCAAGAACCCCGATGCCTATCATCCGCATTATCATTTTCAGCTCGCCATTGATGCAGGGCTGAATGCTTATGCCGCGCCACTGGGGATGATTGAAGCGGGGGCAGGCAGTTTTGCAGGCGCGATTCCGCTGATTTTGAAAGTGAACTCCGCAAACTCGTTGGCGACCCATCCCGATGGGGCGAATCAGGCGATTACAGGCTCGGTGAAAGACGCGCTGCGTTTGGGTTGCGGCGCGATTGGTTTTACCATTTATCCAGGCTCCGATCGGTGTTATGACATGATGGAAGAAATCCGTGAGATGGCAGCCGAGGCCAAAGCGCATGGACTGGTGGTGGTGATCTGGAGCTATCCGCGCGGTGGAAATATTTCTAAAGATGGCGAAACCGCCTATGATATTTGCGCTTACGGTGCGCACATGGCGGCGCTAATGGGCGCGCACATCATCAAGGTGAAACCACCAACCGATGTGCTTGAAAATAAAGACGCGAAAAAAGTGTATGAGGAGATGAACATCCCTAATGATTCGCTGGCTTCGCGCATCGCACATATCAAGCAGGCAAGCTTTGCGGGCAAACGGCTTGTGGTGTTCTCAGGCGGTGCGGCGAAAAGCTCAAACGAAATCCTCAGTGAAATCCGTGACATTGCAGCCGGTGGCGGCGATGGCAGCATTGTGGGGCGCAATGCGTTCCAACGCCCACGCGGCGAGGCCTTGAAGCTGCTGGCTGATATTGTCGAGATTTATAAAGCGGCGAAATGACGATATGTTTTATAGTGCTTTTATCCAAATTAAGAATGGACATAAAATGTCCAATTCTTATTTGGAAGCACTCTATATTTCTGAAGTTTTTCTGACGGCTTGAGCGGCCTTTATGGATCCCTGCTTTCGCGGGGATGACAAATGGGCTTACTCGCCTAGCAGCCCGACCATCTCGTTATGAATCAGGCCGTTGCTGGCGAGCACTTGCGGTTGACCCAGATGGTGGCGGTCGCCATTGAGCGTGGTGACAAATCCGCCTGCTTCTTGCACCAGCAACACACCGGCTGCCATATCCCAGCGCTGCAGATGGTGATACCAGGTGGCGTCCAACCGCCCTGCGGCCACATAGGCGAGGTCAAGTGCGGCGGAGCCAGAGCATCGCAAGGTAGCACCCGATTCGATCACACGGTCAAACATGCGGCGCATTTGCGGATAGCCCTCGCGCGTGGTGCGCGGCGCCGTGGTGGAAATGAGGGCTTCCTCGGTGCGGCGCGAAACCTGCACGCGCCAGCCATTGAGCAAAATGCCTTTGCCGCGTTCGGCGGTGAACATTTCATCGTGGATGGGGTCATAGATCACGGCCACGGTTGGCTCATACGTTCCGTCATTCAGGCGTTTTTCGACTGCGACTGAAATGCAGAAATAGGGAATGGCGTGAATGAAATTGGTGGTGCCGTCGATCGGGTCGATCACAAAGCGCTGATCGGCAATGGGGTTGATGGCCTCATTTTCTTCGGTGATGAAGCCAAAATCGCGGCGGTCGCGGCTGAGGTCTTCCACCAGCATCCGTTCGGTGCGCAGATCGGCGCTGGTCACGAAGTTGGCGGTGCCTTTTTTGGAAATCTGGAGTTTATCAACCTCGCCAAAATCGCGCACCAAGGGCTTTGCCGCCTTCAAGATAGCGCGGGTGATGACGGTGATGATGGCCGATTGCGTGTTGTCTTGTCTCATGCGCCGCACCCTAGTGATTGTGCGGCAGATTGCAAGGGGGAATTGCGGTATCCCTACAAACTCTACTCTGGCTTCAAATCTGCTTGCGGTGGAGCCTCCTCAAAAAAACACGTATGTTAAATACGTTTATTTTTTTCGGTATCCACCGCGTCGCGCTTTTTTGCCAGAGCGAGTTTGTAGGGATACCGTGACATGACTGCTGTAGCGTTTCAACACAGGTAAATTACAAGTTTACCAGCGGCTACCTCGACCAAAGGATGCATTGGCAGCCGCCGTTGCTCGCGCTTCATAGGCTTTTTTACCAAGAACGGCTTTGAAATCTTCTGGCTGCATATAATCAGTATCGATCACGATGGCGGTGGCGTCGCCAAAGACACTTAACTCTGGTTTTGATTGTCATGATGCTGTTTGGCTGGTTGTTAGCGCTGCGCGCCAATAGGCTGATCTAGTACGTCTTTGGCAAAATCATGGTATAGCCGTGTGGTGCAAGCTTGCATATCGACTTTGATCATAGGCGTTGCAGTAACATCCATGGTAACGGTCGTATCCTTTGGATCATTTGGACTGGGGCTGAGTGCATTTCTAAGTTTGATATAGTCGTTCTTTAAATCACCAGTGTTATATTGCCGTACACTATATTTAATAATGCAATAACCAGATGCATCAAACGTCAAGGTGTTAATCGCTTCTTTGGCATGGGTTTTGGCTTTGATAACCCTTGCAAAGCCTTCGTTTTGTGCTTTTAGATTTGCATCATGATCAACCATAAATTCTCCTGATTACAGAACTTCATTATGCACAAAAAGGTCTTTAACTGTATGAAGGTTCAGTGAAGATTGCGGGGTTTTAGGTTGTCACCCCGCATTTATTGCGGGGTCTGGTGCTATGCGGATGGAGATGCCGCAACGAGTGCGGCATGACATGTTTGGAAAGGTTTATGTGACGTGATACAGTAAATAGACTACGCCATCTAAGCCGATTTGGCGCGTTCCACATAGGTCAGTTCGTTGGTATCGACCACGATGCGCTCGCCTGATGCAATGAACGGCGGCACGAGCACGCGCACGCCATTTTCCAAGATTGCGGGTTTGTATGAAGACGCGGCGGTCTGGCCTTTGACCACGGGGTCAGCCTCGGTGATGGTCAGCGTCACATGCTGGGGCAAGGTGACACCAATGGGGGTGCCCTCATAGCTTTCCACGGTGACGATCATGGAGTCTTGCAAAAATTTCACGCGGTCTTCATCCATAAACGCCTTGGTCATGCTGAGTTGCTCATAATTTTCGGTATCCATAAACACCAAACTATCGCCTTCTTCATATAAATACTGATAATCCTTCTGATCGAGTCGGACTTTTTCCACTTTTTCATCGGAACGGAAACGCTCATTGAGCTTGGTGCCATCGGTCAGGCATTTCATTTCCACCTGATTAAACGCGCCGCCTTTGCCAGGTTTTACATGCTGGGTTTTGGTCACCGACCATAATTTGTTTTTATAATCCAGCACATTGCCTACTTTAACAGAGACGCCGTCGATTTTCATGTGATTGCTCCGAGATGTGTGATTTGCCCGCAAATTAGCAAGGGCGGCGGCATAATGCAATGGGTATCGTGCGGGGATGGGATAGAGGAGCTATTGTAGCTCGAGGCGTTTTTCAACGCGTGCCAGGCGCGCGTCAATTCGATCCATCCGCTCGGAGTGATTGGCCATATCAAGGTGAATTTGAGCCATTTTGTTTTCAAGCGATGTAAGACGTACCTTAATATCGTGAATATCCTCGCGTATAAGCCTCTGCCCTTCTTGCAGTTGCTTTAAAATTTCGTAGATCAATTCACTTTTTATTTCAGCCATTATATCACAATAACACAAGCCATATAAAAAGCAAAGTCTTTAAGCCGCTTGCGTGGGTTTGCGCAGCTTGAGCGCGGTGCGGATGGCATGGTTAAATTCGCCGATGGCTGCTTTGGTACCTTTGGGGTGCGACCACACCGCGTTGATCGCCGCAATAAAATCCGCACCCGCAGCCACCGCAGCGCCACAATTTTGCGGGGTCATCCCGCCGATCGCCACGCAGGGCAACACGGTATATTGATACCACCACTCTAACATTTCGATTTTGGGCGTGCCATATTTGGCGAGCGCTTCGGGCGATTTGGAAGTGGTGGGATAAAACGCTCCAAACGCCACATAATCGGCACCTTCTTCGCCAGCCACCATCGCCATGTGCGACGAATCGTGGCACGATACACCAATGATGCCCTCAGCACCGATGACGTCTCGCGTGCGCGCAATCGGCCATATCGCTAGATCCTCTTGCCCCAGATGCACGCCTTCCGCGCCGACTGCGGCTGCAATATCGGGGCGGTCGTTGAGGATAAAGGCCGCGCCCGCATCGCGCACGATGGGTAGCAAAGCGCGCGC
Organism: Alphaproteobacteria bacterium; assembly: GCA_021732545.1. GTDB lineage: Bacteria > Pseudomonadota > Alphaproteobacteria > Rickettsiales > UBA3002 > JAKFUW01. The sequence goes on from JAKFUW010000018.1 coordinate 11,554, forward strand.
CGCTTCGTAAATCTCGGCATCGGCGACATTTTTAAGGCGTAGCTGAAACGCGCCCACATCGCCGCCCGCTAAGGCATCTTGCAACTGCTTTTCAAACGCCGCAAGCTCAAAAGCAGAGGGCGATACGAGATATAAGCGGCACGGATGGCCAAGTTCAGATGATGTGGTCATGTAGAGAATATAGCGCAGGATAACGCATTTGTCATGGAAATCTGCGTACAAAATGCTACTGAAAACACCGCTCCTGCATGGCGGGTGCAATGGCGTGCAGCGGCTGAACTTCCGCCACCGCGCCAATTTCGGCGGCGTAGCGCGGCATGCCATAGACCACGCAACTGGCCGCATCCTGGCCGATGGTGTGCGCGCCCGATTGACGAAGCCGCAGCAGCCCAAGGGCTCCATCTTTTCCCATGCCGGTTAAAATAACACCCAAGGCTTGCGCGCCGATGAGTTTGGTCACGGAATCAAACAACACATCAACGGAAGGCTTGTGATTATTGATCGCCTCGCTGTCGGATATTTTGCAATAAAATCCATTGCCATCGCGCGCCACTTGCAGATGTTTTCCTCCGGGTGCAATCACCACGAATCCGGGTTGCAATTTCATCAGGTCAGCGCCTTCCACCACCTCAAGTGCCGATAAGCCCGAAAGCCGCTTGGCGAAGCTTGCGGTGAAGCCCGCAGGCATGTGCTGCGTGATCACGATCGGCGGCATGTTTTTGGGCAGCTGCGTGATCACTTCGCCCAGCGCCTCCACTCCTCCGGTCGATGCGCCGATGGCGATGAGCGCAGGTGCGCCAGTTTTGGGCTTGGATGGCTTGCTGGCAACCATGGCTGCAAGGGGCTGGCGGGCACGCACGCGGGCACTGGCGGCAATGCGGATTTTATCCGCAAGTTCGGCGCTGAATGCCTCTAATTCTGCCTGATTATGCGCAATCGGTTTAGCGATGCATTCGACCGCGCCCAGTGCAAGCGCAGCCACGGCGGTGTCGGTTCCTTTGCCCGTTAAGGTGGAAACCATGACCACTGGCATCGGGCGCAGTGCCATGATTTTTTCTAAAAATGATAATCCATCCATCTTAGGCATTTCCACATCTAAGGTCAGCACATCAGGACTTAGCTGTTTAATCTTTTCGCGCGCATCAAACGGATCTTCGGCGCTACCCACCACGTCAATATCAGATTGTGCGGAAAGTAATTGTGTGAGCAACTTGCGAATTAAAGCCGAATCATCGACAATTAAAACTTTGATCATGACGACTCCACAGGGCGATAAATGGTGCGGCCAATCAGCTCAAATTGCGGGCAGATTTTGGTGATGTTTTCGGAGTGACCGATATATAAAAATCCATTGGGGTTCAGCAGTGTTGCCATGCGCGCAAAGAGTTTGGTTTGCGTTGGCTTATCAAAATAAATCACGACATTGCGGCAAAAAATTGCATCAAACGTGCCTTTCATCGGCCAGTGATCGAGCAGGTTTAAATGTTTGAACGCAATGAGAGCTTGCAACTTACTCGACATCTGCATGGTATTGGTTTGTTTCTGCAAACTCACATCGCTGCGATAGGCCGCCGGAATACTATCATATTCATCGGCGGTATAGTCGCCTCGCGCGCCACGATCCAGCATGGCGGTGTCGATGTCAGTTGCTAAAATTCGTGCATCCCACGCCGCAATATCCTTGAGCGTGTGCTTGATTGTCATCGCAATCGAATAAGGCTCCATCCCCGATGAACAGCCCGCCGACCAGATGCGTATGGTGCGCTGTTTGGTCTGCATCATGGGGGTTAGCAGATGATCGCGTAGATGCTCAAAATGATGTTTCTCACGAAAAAAATGCGTGAGGTTGGTGGTGAGCGCATTCACCAGATTGACTATTTCCGCATCACCCTCAGGGCCATTCATCAG
>JAKFUW010000248.1 GCA_021732545.1 Alphaproteobacteria bacterium
CCGTTTAAAGTGCGCTTCCCTGAACGTATCAACGATTTTGATGGCGATTGTTTTGCCGCCATTCGCGCCAAAGATATTGTGGTGCATCACCCCTATGAAAGCTTCGATGTGGTGGTGCAGTTTTTGCGCCAGGCCGCTGCCGACCCGGATGTGGTTTCCATCAAACAAACACTGTACCGCACCAGCCATGATTCGCCGATTGTCAAAGCCTTGATCGAGGCCGCCGAAGCCGGAAAATCGGTGACCGCACTGGTCGAGCTTAAAGCGCGTTTTGATGAAGAAGCCAACATTAAATGGGCGCGCGATATGGAACGTGTAGGCGTGCAGGTGGTCTATGGTTTTGTGCGAATGAAAACCCATGCCAAAGTGTCGCAAGTCACCCGACGCGAAGAGGGAAAAATGCGCTCTTATGTGCATTTTGGTACCGGCAATTATCACCCCAACACCGCCAAAATTTATACCGATTTATCCTATTTCACCTGCAACACCACACTGTGTCGCGATGCGTCTTATTTGTTCAATTATATCACCGGTTATGCCAAGCCCAAACATTTCAAGAAACTGGCCGTGGCTCCACATAATTTGCGTTCCTCGCTCATCGCGTTAATCGAAATGGAAATGGCGCATGCCAAGGCAGGAAGGCCTGCCGCCATTTGGGCAAAAATGAATTCATTGATCGATGCTGAAATTATCGATGCGCTTTATGCTGCGTCGCAAGCGGGTGTGCAAATCGATCTGATCATTCGTGGCGTGTGTGGCTTGCGGCCCGGCATCAAAGGCTTCTCTGAAAACATCCGCGTCAAAAGCCTGATCGGGCGCTTTTTGGAACATGCCCGCATCTATTGTTTTGGTAATGGCCACGCCATGCCATCACCTAACACGAAAGTGTTTATTTCATCTGCCGATTGGATGACGCGCAACTTTGATCATCGCGTGGAAATTTTAATCCCGATTGAAAATATCACGGTTCACGCGCAAATCTTGGATCAGATTATGGTGGCGAATTTGAAAGATGCGCGTCAAAGCTGGATACTGGATTCTGACGGGATTTATCATCGCCTACCGCACACGCCTGAATCTTTTTCTGCACATGATTATTTTATGACAAACCCCAGCCTTTCGGGGCGAGGTAAAGCGCTAAAACATGCGCCCGCCACCTCGATGCAATCCGATGCACGTGTCGCCCGAAAGAAACAATCCTGATGCCAGCCTCACTCCTTGCATTTCCTCTCGCCAATCTGCACACACATTCTTATGCGATTATCGACATTGGTTCAAATTCCGTTCGCATGGTGGTGTATCATGCACCCGCGCGCGTGCCGGTTCCGCTGTTTAATGAAAAATATTATTGTGGCCTTGGTAAAGGTGTCGCTAAAAGCGGTTTTCTAAATCCTGAGGGAATAGTTGAAGCCAAAAAAGCGATTGGCCGATTTATTGTGATGGCCAAACGTTTGGCGGTATCGGATTTAAAAATCATCGCCACCGCTGCCGTTCGCGATGCACGAAACGGCGCGCATTTTGTGCGCGATATTGAAACATCGATGGACGTTGAAATTGATATTATCAGTGGCGAGCGCGAGGCGGAACTGGCCGCAAAAGGTGCGTTAGCTTCCATGTATAAACCCGTCGGCATCACCGCTGATATGGGCGGTGGCAGCATTGAGCTTGCCTATATCAGCCGCGATCACATCGAAAAACAAAGCAGTTTTGAGCTTGGCACGCTGCGTCTGGTGGACGATACCAATAATAATGCTGGGGCGATGCACGATTTAATCCACCGCGAAATCAGCAACGTGCACTGGCTGGAATCGGTGAAGGCAAAAACCATTTATGCGATTGGCGGAAGCTTTCGCAGCATTGCGAAAATGCACATGAAAAAAACGCATTACCCACTGCCGATTTTGCACGAATATCGCCTGTCGCGCAAAGCGATTGAGAGCATGATGCGCACTCTTAAATCACTTTCCACTGAAGAAATTGCGCAGCTTCCTGGTGTACCGGAAGAACGTGCGATAACCATCTTGCCCGCCGTGTTAATGCTGCACCAAATTATGCACTGCGCACATGCTGACCACGTGGTGTTCTCGGTCACTGGTATCCGCGAAGGATTGATCTATGACCAGTTGCCGCCCGACCTTCAAAAACAAGACCCGCTGATTGCGTCGGCCTATGATCTGGCTTCATTAGCAGGGCGCAAAGGTGCTTACGCTAAAGAATTATTTGATTGGATGAAGCCGCTGTTTGAACAGGAATTACCAAGCCATCAACGGCTGCGCATGGCGCTATGTGTGCTCAGTGAATTGGCATGGACGGTGGATCCAAACTTTCGGAGTGAATGGGCATTTTTACGCGTGGTGCAATCTGCGATGAAAGGCATGACGCACCGCGAACGCGTGATGTTGGCCATGGCGCTCTATCACCGCTATCAAACCAAATGGAAGCTCGATCGCCCGGAAATTAAATTGCTCGATGAACATGACCGCCTATGGGCGCGCTGCGTGGGAACGGCTACCAGCCTTGCGTTTCATTTGTCTGGCGGCAAGCATGGTAATTTGCATCATGCGCGGCTTGCGGTTGATGGCACGTTTATTTCGCTTTCGCTGGATGATGAGGCGGACCCCTTGCGCACCGAAACAGTCGAGAAAAAACTCGAAGGGTTGGGTTCTACTTTCAAGGCTTTGTCTAATTTTGTCATATAGCTGCGCTTGGCGATTTCTTTCACGCCAAATTGCTTAAGATGCTCATTCACAAATTGCGTATCGAGCAATAGATGGCCTGCCTCATTTAAAATTTCGACCAAATGCACCAGCGCCACTTTGCTTGCTTCGCTCTTGCGGCTGAACATGCTTTCGCCAAAGAAAGCCCCCCCCAACGACACACCATAGAGCCCGCCGACTAATTCACCCTCAAACCAGCTTTCCACACTGTGGGCATGGCCTTGGGCGTTGAGTTCGCAATAGAGCGCGATGATTTCGTCATTGATCCAGGTTTCTTTGCGGGTGTTTCCAAGTGTGGCGCAGGCGCGAATCACCCCTTCAAAATCGGTATTACAGCGCAGCTCAAATGGGTGCGATTTTAAAAATTTTTTAAGCCCTCGCGGAATATTAAATTCATTGAGCGGTAAAATGCCACGCCGCGCCGGATTAAACCAATAAAGCTGAGGATCATCTCTGCTTTCGGCCATCGGAAAATAGCCCGAAGCATACGCTGCCAATAATGATTCCGCCGTCACTTTCGATGACGCAGCCATGCGTTACACTGCTAATGCGGGGTCAGCGGTGATGATGCCATCGACCTTGAGTAATTTCGCACGCATGATGGTTTCCTTGTCGTCGCATGGCCATGTTAAAACCTTCAAGCGTTTGCTATGTGCATCTTTGATAAATTCCTCAGTCAACACATCAATATCGGCCAGCACATAACGCGATCCGGTGAACTCACCGCATGCCGCCAAACTTTCCGGAATCGCCTTCAGGCTAGCCCCTGTAATCAGCTTAGGATATTGCTGATGAATTTGTACCAGCAATTGATGAAAGAACGACACAATCACCAACTGGTGCATGCCATAGCCTTTATTTTTAATGTAATGATCGACAATTTTAGCCGTTGGCATGGCCGCTTTAGGGTGCTTGAGCTCGATGAAAATGATGGCGCTTGACGTGCCAAATTCATCGAGCACTTGCAGCAATGTCGGCACGCGCGTGCCTTCATCCGTCACATATTTTCGAATGGTTTCGAGCGGCATCTTCGCCACTTCGCCCGTGCCATTGGTGGTGCGATCCAGCGTGGCATCATGAATCACAATCGGCTCACCTTGGAAGGTGCAATGAACATCCAACTCAATCGCGTGCGCGCCTGCGGCCAGCCCTTTTTTCATCGTGCTGATGGTGTTTTCTGCCCCCAGCGCCTTGCCACCGCGATGCGCAATAATCATTGTCTCGATCATGATAATAGGTCCTTCATTGCGCTCAGTGCCAATACATAACTATTTACTCCAAACCCACAGATCACGCCCTTGGCAGGCCTGGATACATAGGAGTGATGGCGAAACGCCTCGCGCTGAAAAATATTCGATAAATGCACTTCGATAATCGGTTTGTCCACCATCATCAGCGCATCATGAATCGCCACCGACGTATGGCTAAACGCGCCCGCATTAATGATCAAACCATCGTGCGCTGAGCGAACGCTTTGAATCGCATCCACCAGCTCGCCTTCATGATTGCTTTGAACAAATGTTAGCGCTATAGATAATAATGCTGCGTGAGCGATGCACACTTGTTGAAGATCATCCAGCGTTTGAGTGCCATAAATTTCTGGTTCTCGGCTGCCCAGCATGTTCAGGTTGGGCCCGTTGAGTATCAGGATGGTGTGGTTCATAGCGCCTCTTAGTCAGTTAAAGAAGTTATAACAAAAGCGATGCGTTAAGGGTATCAAAAATGCACATTACCATCAATGGCGAACTCCGCGAATTTCAATCGGCACTCACGGTGCAGGCACTCGTCGAGCAGTTGGAACTCGACCGCAAACGCGTAGCGATTGAGCGCAATATGACCATTATCCCAGCCTGCACCTACCATGCGGTGAATATTGAAGACGGTGACGAGATCGAAATTGTGGAGTTTATCGGTGGCGGCTGATTCACTCATCATTGCAGGGAAAAGCTATCACTCGCGGTTGCTGGTTGGCACTGGAAAATATAAGGATTTCAGCCAAACTCACGCGGCGATTGTGGCCAGCGGCGCCCAAATTATCACCGTGGCGGTGCGGCGCGCTGCCGTCATGGGCGCAAAGGGCGAGAGCTTGGCCGATCTGTTGCCGCCCAGCCACTATACCTACCTTCCCAACAGCGCCGGATGCACCACTGCCGAGCAAGCCGTTCGCACGCTGCGGCTTGCACGTGAAATCAGCGGCGAAACATTGGTGAAGTTAGAGGTGATTGGTGACGGCAAAACGCTCTACCCCGATGTGGTGGAAACGCTGATTGCTGCGCAACTACTGGTGAAAGAAGGCTTCGATGTGATGGCCTATACCAGCGATGACCCGTTGGTTGCCAAAAAACTCGAAGACATCGGCTGCGTGGCGGTGATGCCGCTCGCCGCTCCCATCGGCTCTGGCCTTGGCATCCAAAATCCTCTCAATTTGCAACTGATTATTGAAGCAGCGCGCGTGCCGATCTTGGTCGATGCGGGAGTGGGCACCGCATCGGATGCGGCCATTGCGATGGAGCTAGGCTGCGACGGCGTACTGATGAACACCGCGATTGCCGAGGCGCAAGATCCTGTGCTGATGGCGCAAGCGATGAAGCTCGCGGTGCAAGCGGGCCGCAACGCGTTCCTTGCAGGGCGAATGCCTCGGCGAAACTATGCCAGCGCGAGCAGTCCTACCATCGGCAAAATTAGCGCCTAATATGCTATCGTCATTCCCCGAATGTTTCGCTCCCCCAAGGCTGTCACCCCGTGCTTGTCACGGGGTCTGGTTCTTTGTGAGCTTGCCTCACCAGACCCCGTCATACGACGGGGTGACAAGCTGTAAAAACACTCATTAATACCGCACAAAAAACCCAAAATTTTCGCGTGGCTGTGGCGCATAATACGGAACATAGGCTGGCTTATAATATGGGCGATAGCCATTATGATGATGGCGCGGATGGCGTGGCTCTATGTACACAATCTGTTGGCGCGGCGGGCAATAGGGGCGGTATCCGCCATGCCCTGCTCCATACATTTGCGACTGCTCCCACCCGCGCTGACCATGCCCGCCATAGCCGTGATAGCCCCGCGCCTGTGCGCTGTGTGTGCCTGCAACCAGCCCGACGATCACTGCAATCGCCGCGATGTAGTGTCTCATATCCGCTCCCTTAAAAAAAGATGTTGATAGCCATCATACGTATGGGCATCAACAAATCCTTCGCGAGGAGATGAAATTAAATTCCCAGCAACATAATCGCAGCGCACGCTGCGCTGGTGAAAGTTAAGTTATATTCTGCCGTAGCAGCAACGCTGGTTGTATTGCAATTCACATGCACTTCAAGCGAGCGAACTCTTCCATAGCCAGGCTTGCCATCATCCATTTTAGTATCGATATTCCACTGTTCCTCGGGTTTCAACAATGCCACGTTGGGATCACCAGTTGCATTAGCGCCACCAAAAAACAGAAAGTTACCATAACTACCTTCAAAGAAATTTGGATCTGCTGCCAAAGCAGGAAATAAAAATGCAAAGCCCCACCCAGCACTTCCCATTTTAGGGCGAGGTGCATTCGTTCCAGGAATCGTATGAGCAGCGCTTCCTGAACCTGCAATGCCTGTATATTGCCCCTCGATTAACCTCGCATTGGCCAGTTGCTGCCATGCACGAAAATACTCGCTATAAGTTGTTCCGCCATCCATTGATGTAATGTTACCGTCTCCATTACCATCACAGGTCGCGGTCGTGGTCGATGCTGTCGTGCGACAAGTAGCAGGCGTTGCATGTGCTGCGCCCCAAAAGGCTGTCGCATTCGTCATATCACCCGGCAGGGCAAAATATTTATCGCGGAAGGTATTTACTGCGGCTTGGTATTTTTGAAATTCAGTGGTTACGCTGCGAAGTTCAGCCGCGCGGATGAGTGATTGACCCGTCAGCACGCCACCGACGAGCAGGCCGAGGATAACAAGGACGATGGAAAGCTCGACAAGGCTGAATCCTCTCGATGTTGTCATGCCGCACTTGTTGCGGCATCTCCATCCGGCCAGCCCAAGCCCCCGCAACGAGTGCGGGGTGACAGCTGCTAAATTATGCGCGCAAGCGGGGGGGGGGGAGTAACAGCATACATAGTTAAGCCTTTAATGCATTTTAAATCCATATCATTATAGCAGATTTTAGGGGCAAAGCAAAACGTTATATTCCCTCGTCATCGCCTGAATCGCGCTATGCGATTCTAGGGCGATCCAGCACTGGATTCCCCTATAATTTGCCTATGGCAAATTCGGGGAATGACGGAGAATTACAAAGCAAATCGACCCTGTCACCCCCTTAGTCTGTCATGCCGCACTCGTTGCGGCATCCCCATCAAGCCAGATGGAGACCCCGCGTACCACGTGCGGGGTGACACCGTGTATAAAACTTACGCCGCAGCGGAATCAGGCGGGGGCGGCGCTTCGGCGGCTTTGGGAGTATCTTTTTTGCGCGGGTCATACGGTTCTTGAACGGGTAGTTCAATCGGCGGCAACAGGCGCTTGGTGAAGAAGCTGTCTTTATAATAGAAAATCTTTTTGCATTTAATCGGCGCGAATGATTCCACCAGAATAATTTGCTCATCGCGCGGTAGCTGAATCACCTCTTGCGGCAACAATAATGCGCGCTGCGTTTCGGATACATGCAAGGTGCGAGCCGCAGGGTTAAAGTCGAGGAATTTGGGCTTGTTATGCGATTCTTGAACGGCGGTTTTATTGCCCACCAACTGGCTGATCATGTTCGCCGTTTCCATGTTGTTGGCCGAAAACGTCACGCGGTAATAACAGTTGGATAAAAACGAGTTCATACCCGCTTCTTCGTAGATGCCTTTGAGCTGTTGGGTATCTTGTACAATCAAAAACAGCTTCACGCGGTATCCACGAAAATACGCGATACCCACTTGGAATTGCGGCATCTCGCCCAGTGACGGAAACTCATCGAGCATGAAAATCACGCCGTGAGGTTCATCTTTTTTGGGCATGTGCCGTGTTAAAAAGTCGGTCGCTTGCTGGTAAAATACTTTCAGCAATGGCTCCAAACGCTGTAAGTTATCAGGCGTTACGCCCACAAACACCGTCATTTTTTTCTTTTTCAAATTCTGCAAATCAAAATCGCTTGATGCCGTGGTCGTATCAATCAAAGGGTTCGCCCAGAGTTCCAAACCAGAGTTCATGGTGGAGATCACGCCCGAGCGTTCTTTATCGGCTTTTTGCAAAAAGGCCGCGATGTTCATATAAGCAACAGGGTGAATTTTCCCGCCGATGGTATCGAGCACCACCGCCAGATTATACACCACATCGTCCGAGCGCATGGTGCGCACCACTTCGCCAAACGACGTCACTTTTTCAGGCACCGCCACCAGATATAAAATCACCCCGAGCAATAATGAACGCGCTTCGTTCTGCCAGAATTCTTGCTCTGGCAAAATGAGGTTACAGATTTTTTGCACGTCATCCACCAACTGGCCTGGTTTTTCCGAAAGCCAATCGAGCGGGTTATAACAATGGCTCACGCCGTTGGGGTCTGCCGGGTTCCACACAAAACACGGCTGATTCATTTTTTTGAAGCGGTAGCCGCTGGTGAGTTCGTAATTTTCCATTTTAATATCGTGGCACACCACCGATTCTTCCCAGAACAGAAGGTTGGGGATTACAAAACCCACACCCTTACCCGATCCGGTTGGCGCAAAAAGCAGGATGTGTTGAAAGTCATCGCCGATCAGATAATTTCGAGCTCCGGTGCGCCCCAAAATCACGCCCTTTTTAGCGCGTAATTTGGCTTTGCGAATCATCTCTTCTGAAGCCCATTTGGCATCCCCATGAATGGATTCTTTTTTCTTGAATGGCCGAAAATCAAGCAATGGTGCGCGCATCGCAAACAGCGTGACCAGCGCCAGAAAAAACCCACCCACCGGCGGGCCATAAAATTTAGCGTAAAAATCGAAGGAACCATAAGCCGTTTTATAATAGCTGTAGGTGCGCAAATATTGGCCCGTTAAGCGGTTGGCGGCATAATGAGGTTCCACTTGCGCCAGCCATTGGCGTGCTTTTTCACCATTATGATGCAGCGCCCAAAAGCCTTTGCTAATGGATACAGGCGATGCGAGTTGCTCGATGAATTTGCTAGGCGGTGGTGCGGGCTGACCAGAAACCCCAAGCAAATGCTGGGTTCCCAGCACGTAGCCCACAAAAATGCCTACGATAGTGGGGATAATCAGGGAGCTCAAGATAACAACCGACAAAATCGATTTGTTGAGTATCGACTCCATTTTGGGCGACATCTCAGACATCAGACGGCCAACCTTTTCGTATCATGGTGCGTTAAAATAATTCACGGAAATACACTTCCGAAACATAACGCTTGCCCTTGGGCCCACGTTTGAGTTGGATTATAACATTAACAATCGCCTGCACATAATCTTTTATTTCCTCGCGCTTGAGTCCCAGATTCGATTGCATAATCATCAAAATCAGCTGTTCAATTGCAAGTGCTGGCGAATCAGCATGTAGTGTGGTGATCGATCCTGGATGACCGGTGTTGATTGCACGCAGATAGCTGAAGGCCTCCACGCCGCGCAACTCGCCCACCACAATGCGGTCGGGGCGAAGGCGTAAGCACGCCTCGATGAGATCTTGAGTGGTGACTAGCGCACGCCCCTGCCCGCCACGTGATGCCACCAGATGCACGCGGTTAGGCAGATGATCGATGTTGATTTCGCGCGCATCTTCCACTGTTAGCACGCGTTCATCAATTGGGATTTCTTTGAGCGCTGCATTCATAAAAGTGGTTTTACCAGTCGAGGTTCCGCCGCTGACAATCACGTTGCGGCGCAATTTTACCGCCTTGCTGATAAATTCGCGGATCGCGCCTTGATCGAGCAATTTGCGCAGCATGATATCATCTTCATTTTCGTTTTTGCGCACAATGGTGCTTTCAAACGCACCGATGGCTTCATATTGCTCAAGGTTCAGGTTGATCACCGTTTGTTTACGAATCGACATTGCCACGGTGTATGGCTCGCATGCGGGTGGAAACACCACCTGAATCCGGTAGCCATCGGGCAGTGTGGCGGCAAGCAGTGGCTTTTCTTCGCTCACCATCTGGTTAGTCGATTGCGCGACCAAATGCCCCATTGAGCGCAGATGATCGAAGGTGAATTCAGGAATATCGTGATGTTCCATTTCGCCAAAGCGCTCCACCCAGATTTCACCGGGGCGGTTGATGGAAATCTCCGTGATGCCTTCTTGCTCAAAAAAGGTGTGCAAGGGACCAAGGAAAGTTTCTAATGCGACAATGCTTCCACGACTCATATATAAAACTCTACTCTGGCTTCAAATCTGCGCAGCATCGGAGCTTCTCTCGAAAGAACAGGTATGTTAAATACACTTATTTTTCTCACTCTCCGCTGCTGCGCGCTTTTTTGCCAGAGCGAGTTTCTAGAAGTCCCGATATTTAATTTAATTGATTATGTTGGTTCCTGCAAATTGAGATGGAAAAATTAGATCACGATTAACAAAAACATTCACAGGTGTGCCCTGATCAACCAGAATGGTGGGTTGCACGTTGATGAAACGACGCAGATACCCTTCTGCCACTCCGCCCAATGTTTCACTGGCGTCAATCGTCGCTTGGCTGGTTGCATTGCCACTCGATGTACTACTGCCATCGGAATTCGTGGTAGTACTGCTCGATTCACCACCATTGACTTCATCCGCGGCCAGCGCCACCGCAATCGTAACTACACTGGTGAGCAAAGCGCGCGAAAAAATCTCAAGAAACCGTGTATCCACCTGCCCTGCAACCCCCGCTTGACCAATCTGATCAACCAACGGCGAATTGATCATAATATCCACACCATCCGGGCGGATCAATCGCGTCCACACCACATAGACCCGCTTTTGCCCACCTAAAACGGATGCGTTGTAAGTACCGATCAAACGTGATCCTTTGGGAATAATCCGATAATCGCCTGCTTCGGGAAAAATATCACGCGATACAATCGCGCGGATGGCACCCGGAAGATCGGTATTGATCGCGGTTTCGAGCACTGCATGAATTAGTTTACCTTCTGCCACGACCGCGCGTAAATTACCGATATGGGTGGCCACCACTTTATTTGCCTTAGAATTGGATCGATAAACACCATTGGCAAATGCAAGGTTAGCATCAGAGATTTCGCCATCACCTTCATCGCCACCTAAATCAGGCAATAATCCACCCGAAGAACCCGAAACCACTATGCCTGAACGCCGCCGCTGGCGTAGCAATTCGTTGGTCGGGCCATCGTCTTTAGGGTCGATCACCGGTGTTTCACCGGTTGGGATTTCGGGTGGAATAAAGGTTGGCGGTGGCGGAGGAGTGATGTCTGCTGATAAATCAGGAATATCAGGCGCTTCCGCTTCCGACGCGATCTCCACATCGAGCTTTTCTTCTTCTTGCTCTGGCTTATCTTCCAATACAAAAAGGTTGAACGCCAAAAACGTAATTGCCACAATAATCAAACCTAAAACAATAAACACTCGGCTGGGCGCAGCTGCCACTGCTGGAACGCTCGAGTCAAATGCTTGACCTGCGTCATTACCGTTATTTGCGAACGGATCGGAAAAACCATCATCATCCATGGGTGGAGGGGGCGGATTGTTTGAACTGCTCATATGGCTACCCCTATAAACTCTACTCTGGCTTCAAATCTGCGCAACATGGAGCCTCTTTTGAAAACATCCTGTATGTTGAATATATAGTCATTCCAAGAAAAAAAGGGATATTTTTTTCTTGGAATGACTATAATCATATGTTTTATAGTACTTTTATCCAAATAATTTTTACACATGAAGTGTGTAAAATTTATTTGGAAGCACTATATTTAATTTTCTCATTCTCCGCCGCTGCGCGATTTTTTGCCAGAGCGAGTTTTTAAAGGTAGCCATTACATCGCCTGCTAATTAACTAAATTTTCATTATAAACCATCACATTGGCACCGCCACGACGAATAGCAAAACGTGGTGCAATCATGGATATCACCGCCTCACCATTCGGATTGAAGTTCGGTTGCACTGGAGTTTCACGGCCATCAGAGCTCATGACAAAAAACTGTGGAGGATTGCCGGTACCCGCGCCAAAAGTAAAATAGGTAGCATTACCGTCATCGTAAATCTTAAGAGGTGCGGCATCCGTTGGGCCCGTGAAGGTATAATTGTAATTCAGTCCTCCCGCACTTGCCGAACTCGAAGCGCGCGGCGCCTCGCCTGTTAACAACGAAGGCGATGGAAGTGAGCGTGTGGGAACAGAAGGTTCTGAAATAACAGGAGGTATAGGAGCAGGAATTGTAGCTTGCGCGGCTTGCGCAGGCACGGGAGCGGGTATCGGGGATTCTGGAATCGGCGCTTGCACTGCAACAGAGGCAACAGGTGCTGCGGCCTGAGCAGGAGTACCCACCACCGATGCACCCGTTGCGTCGGTATAGATCGCAGGTATTTGACCACCTGGTTGGTCTTCCGGATAGAAGAATCGCACCACATAGACCAGCTCTTCATTGGGCTGCAAAGGCTGCTGGCCGCTGGCGCGCAAATCGAATTGGTAAGCGCGCTTATTAGTGACCACCGTCATATTGGTATTCGCATTTTCTTCCAGCGCTTTGATAAATAAACGCCGCCCAGAGGGAATCACCTGCCAACCAATCCGGTCGCCAACCGATACCGTTTTAATCGATTCATTCTTGGCAAATTCAATGTTAGATTGATAGCCATAATGAGTGAGAATGGTAAACACGTCATTTTCACTGTAGACAAAGGTTTTAACGCGGCTATCCGTAGTAATCGGCACGCCACTTTGCGCCATCAACGGCGAAAAGAACACGAGATATACCAGCACCCCTAAAAGCCATTTCATCATTTGATCACCTCACGTTCGAGCGTGTAATTGGTCACCAAAAAACCAATCGGGTTGATGAAGCGCTCTTCTTCATTGAGGTTCAAATTGGAATATTGAAAGGTAATGGTCACGATGCTGTGATAATCAATCGGCGCAGGGAACCTGCGACTGATATCGGTTAGCAACACTCGCGCTTGCGCGACTTTTTCAACCAGCATTCGATCTTCATCGCGATCGATAAAACTGATATTTTTAAATTTCACCAAGCGCTGGCCATCGGCGCGTAAAATTGCCGCCGCACTCTCAGGATTGGCTTCGCTGACCGAGCGCTGATATTGACCGAATGTGAAGCGGTCGCTCATCACGCGAATGATATTATAATTATATTTAAACACCTGAGGAATATAGGTTTCGCGCGCGCGGATATATTGCGCCACAAAGAACCGGTCGATCGCCTCGTTTGAGGTGAATTCCGTGCGAGTGACAGGGTCAACCCGCTCGACAATGCCTGATTTTTCATCGATCTGGATCACGAAAGGCTCCACCGATTTATAAGGGGTCAGCCACATCACCGTAAACACCGCGCCCGCCGAAAATAACAGCGCAAGCAAGGTGGTAGCCGCCAGCACATCGCGTTGCTGGCGCACATATTCGTATTTATCCTTATACCAGTTATTACTATAATCGATAGCAGACTGGCTCTTTTTCTTGAATACCACGC
>JAKFUW010000208.1 GCA_021732545.1 Alphaproteobacteria bacterium
CCCTTGAAGGGGAGGGCTTGAAAGATATTGGGCGACAGCCGCAACAAACGCGGCAATCGCGCCTTTCATATCTTCTGCGCCACGGCCATAAAGCGTGCCATCCACAATGGTTGGCTCAAACGGTGGATATTTCCATGCCGACTCGTCACCTGCAGGTACCACATCGGTGTGACCAGCAAAGCAAAAATTAGGCGCGGCGGTGCCAAGGCGCGCATATAAATTCTCGGTGTCTTCCTGCCCATCTTCGCTAAAAATCTTGCGGTGTACCACAAAACCCAATGGCTCAAGCGCCTGCTGTAGCACATCCATCACGCCTGCGCTATGCGGGGTGATACTGGGGCAGCGGATGAGATCGGATGCGAGTTTTAAGAGCATGGTGAAATGGTGAAATAGTTAAGTGGTGAAGCAGCAACTTTCTCTGTGGCTGTCACCCCGTCGAATGACGGGGTCTGGCAAGCCAAGAACCAGACCCCGTGACAAGCACGGGGTGACGGATCTATATGACGATAAAACCACTTCACCATTTCACGCTTCCCTCAGCAATTCATTAATCGCCGTTTTCGCTCGTGTCTGGGCATCCACCCGTTTCACAATCACCGCGCAATAAAGCGAAGGTTTGGTGGGGTCGGCGGCAGGCAGCGTGCCCGATACCACCACCGAGTAAGCAGGCACGCGACCACGGAAAATTTCGCCCGTTTCGCGGTCGATAATTTTGGTTGAAGCACCGATGAACACCCCCATCGAGATCACCGCGCCTTCTTCCACTATCACGCCTTCCACAATTTCCGAGCGCGCGCCGATAAAGCAGTTATCCTCGATAATCACAGGGTTGGCCTGCAATGGCTCGAGCACGCCGCCGATGCCCGCCCCTCCAGAAATATGGCAGTGCTTGCCGATTTGTGCGCAACTACCAACAGTCGCCCATGTGTCCACCATCGTGCCCTCGCCCACATAAGCGCCAAAATTCACGAAGCTTGGGGTCAGCACCACCCCTGGCGCAATGTAAGCGCCGCGTCGCACCACGCAGCCAGGAACCGCACGAAAACCCGCTTTTTCAAAATCGCCCGCGCCCCAACCTTCAAATTTGCTGGGGATTTTATCCCACCAAAAGCTCTCAAACCCTGCGCGCTGTGGCGCTCCTGCAATCAGCTGGTTTGGGTTGAGGCGAAACGACAATAACACCGCCTTTTTAATCCATTCATTCACTTGCCACGCGCCATTTTTTTTCTCGGCCACGCGTAACGTACCCACATCGAGCGCGGCAAGCACGGCGTCCACCGCCTCGCGGATATCGCCTGCGGTTTGCGTGTTCACGCCGTCACGCGCATCCCATGCGGCATTGATCGTGGCTTCGAGTGCTTGTGACATATCGGTGACTCCTGTTGAGTCACACTGATAGCGGCTTGCCTTAAAAACGCAATGTTCTTTCGATGAATCCTAAATAAATTTATGCTATTAAGACTTTGGTAATGCTTTGCCATTAAACTAAACAGTTGAAGAATATATCCCTAGCACAGGTAGTCGATGACCGATATTGAGCCCATTATTCAGCCTCGCATGAGCCGCGACCGCTTTGTGGCATTTGCGTTTGCCGCGTCCGATATTCTGTTGGAACTGGATGCGAGCGGCACCGTGGTATTTGTCGATGGTGCCACACGCGGCATTTTAGGCCGCCAGATGGAAGATATTCACGGTAAGCTTTTTTTCGATCTATTGCCAGAAGCCGATGCGACCATTGCGCAAACGGTCATGGCCGATATGGATAAAAAACACCGCATGGATAAAACTGAAATTTCAGTCAAAAATATCTATGGCGACGCGGTACCTTTTATGATGTCGGGCTTTCGCTTATCCAATCTTCAAAACCATACCTATCTTGCACTGAGCGTGCTTAAAGGCGATGTGAGCACCGATTTATTATTCCGCCGCGACTTTGATACCGGCATGCTCAAAACTCAGAGCTTTGTTGAAATCGCAAACGAGAAAATTCAAGCCGCCAAAGAGCGCGGCGAAGATGTCAAACTCACTTTGGTGGGATTGCCTGATTTAAAAACCCTGCTCGATCAATTATCAGAAGAAGCCAGAGCCGCGTTGATGATGGAAATCAGTGATTATATCCGCTCCAAATCAATCGATGGCGATACTGCGGGCATTCTCGATCCTGAATCTTATAGCTTTGTGCATGCGGGAACGGGCGAACCAGCCAAGCTGGTGGAAGACATTATCAAAATCACCCAAAAAGCAGACCCAATGGGCAAGGGTGTGGCGGTGGAAGCCACCACACTCAATGCGAATCCTGGCGCGCTCACCAAAACCGATTCGGCCAATGCGCTGCTTTATACGCTCAACCAATTTGCTCACCGCGCAGGCGAAGATTTCACCATTGAAAGCTTATCTGGTGGTTATAAAAAATTGCTCGATGAAACAGTGCAGAAAATGTCGAGCTTTAAGCAAACCGTGGGCGGGCACGATTTTAAACTCGCCTTTCAGCCGATTGTAGATTTAAAAAGCGGGCTGATTCACCATTATGAAGTGCTGGTGCGAATTAATAATCAGGAAACCTTCAAAAACCCCTTTGAATTCATCACTTTTGGCGAGCAAGCTGGTATCATCGGCGACTTTGACCTACTGATGTGTCAAAAAGTGTTCGAAGTGTTAGAAAAAACCGCCAATAAAGGTAATCACCCGCTGGTGGCGGTGAATATTTCTGGCAAATCGCTGGGTTCGATGCTGTTTAAAGATGCGCTGCGCCGCCTGATCGCGCTTAACCAACGCACGCGCAAACAGATGATTTTTGAGGTCACGGAATCGTCTAAAATCGAAGATTTAGCCACCGCCAACACGTTCATTCAGGAAATGCGCGAGCAAGGCAATCTGTGCTGCCTCGATGATTTTGGTACCGGTGAATCGTCCTTTGAATATCTGCGCAATTTGCAGGTCGATTTTATCAAAATCGATGGCTCGTATGTGCGCGAATCGCTCAAAACCCAGCGTGGCCGCCACATGCTCAAAGCGATGGCGGGCTTGTGCCGCGATTTAAACGTCACCACCATCGGCGAAATGGTGGAAGATGAAAAAGCCGCCGCCATGCTGTGGGAATCGGGCGTAAAATTCGGCCAGGGCTATTTGTTTGGCAAACCCGATATCGACGAAAACACCATCATCAACTGCAAAAAACCCACGCCCTTTTATCAAGGCATTATGCGCGCCAAAAAGTTCGATAAAAAAGACCGCGCCTGGTGGTCAGCGGCGAATAGTTGAAATGAGTCGTTAGTCGTTAGCTGTTAACCACTAAAGATAAAATCTGTCCCAAAATTAACCAAGTGGTAAGCTTTAACTGATAGAGTTTACTCTCGTTAGTTACCGTCATTGCGAGCCGCATGACTCGATGAGCGGTCGCGTATGCGCGGAGCGAGTCGAAAAAGGCCGCGTGGCAATCCATTTTTTCTGGATCGCCGCGTCGCGCCCAAGCGCTCCTCGCTATGACGACATCAAAAGGAAACACGATGCACGTTGTGGTCAATACCATTCGAAAGTTGCTTGGAAAATCTAGCCAGAACAACGCGCTTGTTCAGGTGATTGCTCCCACCGAGCATCTCAAACATACGCAGCAAAACCTGCAAGCCATAACGTCGGTGCTGGACAACAATCAGGATATTGTATTCGCCGAAACACTCGATTTTAATGGCGTGCTGACGGCGGTTGAAATTCATGCCGACCGGATTCATTTGACTGACCACCGCGCGCAAAAAAGCAAGCTGGTGCGGCTGGATGATTCGCTGGAATCCTATCAGCAGCTCGATGAAGAATTGCGGTTTCAACTCGCACTTCGCATCGCCAAACTAGCGCCCACATTGGCGCACTCCAAAACCACGCTCGCACTCGATCACGCGGTCAAAGTTCTCAAATCCATCGCGCGTGACCAAACCGAGCGCGTGCGCTACATGATTGCGCAAGAACTCGCCGATCTGCCCGATGCGCCCTATGATGTGGTGCGCCAACTGGCATGCGATGTCAGCTATAAAGTTTCATGCCCGATTTTGGAATTCTCACCGCTACTGCGCGATGATGATTTGATCGATATTCTCTCCACCTGCCACGTGCCAGGCGTGGCGCAAGCGATTGCACGCCGCAAAACCGTATCGGAATCGGTATCGGATGCGATTGTGAAAACCAAACAACCCGATGCCATTCACACGCTGCTGCAAAATGATCAATCACATCTGAGTGCGAAAGCGCTGGCGACGATTATCAACGAAGCGCCTGAGTATGAAATCTGGCACGAATCGTTGATTACCCGCCCCGAGCTTACCCAAAAAACCGTGAGCCGGATTGCGGGCTTTATTTCCAGCCATCTGCTGCTGGAATTGCAAGATGGCCGCAACCTCAAATTGGTACATAAACAGGATGCCCGCACTGCCGTACAGCACCGATTGACCAGCTGGACCGCCGAACAAGAACGCGCCGCCGAGCTGAGGGCACGACATTATTTTGAAGCAGGACGGCTCGATGAAGAGCAGATATCGGACGCCATTCACGCGATCGATGAACCCTTTGTGTGCGCGGCGCTTGGGCTGATGTGCACGATTCCCAAAGATACCGTCAAGCGCATTCTACGCTCGCAAAGCGGCAAGGCAATTACCGCGCTGGCATGGCAAGCGGGCCTAAGCATGCGCACCGCCATGGCGCTGCAAATGAAAATTGGCCGCGTGCATCACGCCAAAATGATCAATGCGCGTGGCGGCTTCGATTATCCGATTCCTGAGGCCGAAATGCAAACCTACCTTGAAATTTACACAGGATAGGAGTAAGTCGTCAGTCATCAGTTGTCAGTTGTCAGCAATCACTGGCAACTCGCAACTGGCAACTGGAGACTAAACAATGTTTATCCAAACCGAAGAAACGCCCAACCCCAACACCTTGAAATTTGTGCCAGGCAAAATGGTCGCAGGCGATGACACTGCCTTTTTTGTCAATGCCACCGAAGCCGAAAGCTCGCCACTGGCCCACGCCATTTTCCACACGCCCGACGTGCGCGCCGTGTTTTTCGGATCGGATTTTATCACCGTCACCAAAACCCAAGACGCGATGTGGGACACGATGAAACCTGCCTTGTTGCAAATTATGGTTGATCATTTTGTAGCAGGATTACCTGTGATGGGTGCGCCTGTTGTGAAGGTCGCTGCCGAAACGATTAGCTATACGCAAGATGAACAACAGATTGTGGAACAGATCAAAGAGCTGCTCGAAACCCGCGTGCGCCCTGCGGTGGCGCAAGATGGCGGCGACATTATTTTCCACAGCTTTCAGCAAGGCATTGTGATGCTGGAAATGCATGGCTCCTGCTCGGGCTGCCCGTCTTCCACCGCCACACTCAAACAAGGCATCGAAAACATGCTCAAGCACTATATCCCCGAAGTGGTCGCTGTTGAGCCGGTGCGGTGAGGAAGTTAGCCTAAATTACGGCCTTTAAGAGGTTCAATCTCATCCGCAATGTCTTTGCCTAATGATTTCAACGCTGACGTAATCAGCGCATTTGTAAAATTGATGTTAACAGAAGGGGATTTTTCCCAATTTCCACAAGGATAATAAGGAACGACTCTGTTTTTCTTATGTGTTTCAGACAATAAAAAACCTGTTATTTCACTGTTTATCCCTGTTAAAGCATAGCTGGCACCAATGTCAGGGAAAGTGACCTTGGCTGCTGTAGTTTCTCGGAATTTGATCGGCACAACATTGGCGCAAGCTACAAAATCCTCAAGGCATCCTTCGTCTTTCGCCCAATCACTCATGACATGCATGAATTGATACAACCCGCTTTTTGAATCAACAACATCAACAAAAGATGTTTTGACATTGTCGTCACGAAATCGCTGGATGATTTTTTGAGGAGTTACGCCAATACGAGTTAAAAAATTACGATAGTATTGAGTCGTGGGAATAGGCGACTCTCGACTGTAACTGTCTTCCGTATCGCCATAAACAAGACGCCCTCCTTCAATGTGAATAGCAGCCTCAGGTGGGTTTCCACCCGAGTGCGGCACAAATAGGACACGATTATTTTGACGCTTAAGTGTTTCCTCGCACGCTACACTTAACCAAGCAGGACTTTGGCCAATCGAAACAATATCAGACTGTTTAAGGTTAGGGTGTTGTAGCAGGGCTTTGGCAAGATCTTTGAATTCTTTTCTAAGATCTACATCTTTCCACCAGCTTTTACCTGCTAATTCTAGGCTCCAGTTTTTTGTCATCGTCATCTCCTCCCATAGAAGTTTATGTGAGTAAAATTAAAATCATGTTAAAAAATGGATTCTTTATTGGTAATTGTTAAACTTGCATTGTAAAGTATTCATATGTTTTTTTCGATTATTAAGCGTGCTTTGATGCAGAAAAAAAGCCGCTCCACCTTCATCATCAAACCCGAAAATCTATCCCTATCGCCTCTGGATGTACCTGCAGTCACCAACGGTATTTCACTGAAAGCAATTCAGACCGCGATTGACGAAAGCCGAAAACGCTAGGCAGTGTCGTCATATTCGCTAGGGCGATGCGAGAATGGCGGTTTTGCAAAACCCGTAGCGCAGCGTACATTTCAGTACGTGAGCAACGGAAGTTTGAAAAACTGCCGTTCGCAGCGAGCCATAGTAGAATAGGACGACACTGCCTAAAAAAAACCTCCGGATTTGAGGTCCGGAGGGTTCAGAAAGAGAAAGCGGTTAAGCGGAAAAATCGTGACTTGCGAGATTTTACCTTGCAAGTGGGCGGTTGATGGATCGCTAAGGTTTATAAGCGCTCACACCCTCTACCCTATTTCAAAAATATATCTCCCTAATCGTTTTTATATCTGGTCTTTATGCCAGTATATTCAGTAAATCCTTGGTCATTTCATCCGTTTTTTCGATGACTTTCAGATTCGCCTTAAAATCATAGGTCGCGATCTTCTGGTTCACCAGTTCTTGCTCCAAATTCACATTTGGGTATTGGGTAATGCCTTCGGCATCTGCCGCCGCATTACCAGGATCAAACACGGGCACGGTTGCGGGATTCACCGCTTGCAAGCTAGTCGAGACACCGCCAGCCGCCTCAGAAGACTGCACCACCTGCAAAGGCTGGAACGTCTGCCCCGGCGCCCGGCCAGTAGTTTGGATGTTCGCCACATTATTCGCGCTATTGGCCAAGCGAACTTCTGCTGCCCGCAAACCCGATACCGCTGTATTTAATGCACTGCTTAACATGTTGTCCCCTTATGTTTTAACATTAACACACGCGCCTTAATGAACCGTTAATTTATGGCGGGATTTTAGCGACTTACGCGCAAAATTACCACAAAATTTAGCTAAAATTGTAGGGAGTTTTGGTTATCCCCATCCACGCTTTCCCCAGCCCTATGACAGGGTCTGGATGGATCGGTGAGCATAGCACCAGACCCCGCAATAAATGCGGAGTGACATCTAAAATTATACCAGCAATCCCTTATCGAATCTGCCTTCAAACACTTCGGCTACGGGGCCTGTCATGCGGATGGTGTTGGTTTCTTGTGCCCATTCAATCAATAAATCGCCACCAGGCAGGCTGACCGTGGCTTTGCGCCCACACACGCCGCGCCGCACACCCGCCACCACCGTGGCACAGGCTGCGGTGCCGCATGCCAGTGTTTCACCCACGCCGCGCTCCCACACCTTCAGGCGAATATGGTCATGATCCAGCACCTGAGCCGCGCTCACATTGGCGCGCTGCGGAAACAAAGGGTGACGCTCCAAAAACGCGCCCGATTCTTTGAACGACACAAAATCGAGGTCTTTGACGAAAAAAACCATATGCGGGTTGCCGACATTGACCGCCACGGGATTAATCAACCCATGCGATTCAATGCCCAGATGCTCGGTATTGCGTGGCTCGGAAAGCGGGATATCGCGCCACTCCCATTTGGGCTCGCCCATATCCACCGTCACCATGAAATCGCCAAATTTCTTGCATTCCAGAACGCCCGCCTTGGTCTCAATACTCACCAAATCGACATCTTTTTCCTGCATCATTTTCCAACCAATGCAGCGCGACGCATTACCGCATGCCGAAATCTCGGAACCATCGGCATTAAAAATCCGCATCAGCACATCGGCTTTTTGCGAAGGCTCCAGCACGATCACCTGATCGCACCCAATGCCGGTGCGACGATCGGCCAGACGCGCCGCAGCCTTAGCTTCTAGCCTCAAGCGGTCGATGCGGTTATCAATGACCACAAAATCATTGCCAGCACCTTGCATTTTGATGAAGGGGATAAGAGTCATAGGTTAGTTGCCAGTTGCGAGTTTCCGGTTGCGAGAAGAAAGAGTTATAAGCTGGCAACCCGCAACTCGCAACCCGCAACTACCTTAAAACGGAATTTCATCATCCAGATCAGGTGCCGCGCTGCGTGCATTGCCAGCGCTCGCTGATGATGCAGCAGGGGCTTGGCCATAATCGCTGCTATTATCGTTCATTCCGCCGCCTGATTGTTTACCATCGAGCATGGTCAGGTTGCCGTTATAGCCTTGCAGCACCACTTCGGTGGAATATTTTTCCACACCGTCTTTATCGGTGTATTTGCTGGTTTGAAGTTGGCCTTCCACATAGATTTTAGAGCCTTTTTTCAGATAATTTTTGGCGATATTCACCAAGCCTTCATTGAAAATTGACACGCGATGCCATTCGGTTTTTTCTTTGCGCTCGCCGGTGTTTTTATCCTTCCAGCTTTCCGATGTGGCAATGGCAAGGCTTGCAATCTCGCGCCCGTCTTTCGTGGCACGAATCTCAGGATCGCGCCCCAGATTGCCCACCAGAATCACTTTATTAATCGAACCAGCCATGTGTTTTTTCCTTATTTTACGTTACATTCTTGCCAAGCATATCGGCTTTAACTATAATGGCAAGCATGAGCACACTAGTTATCGACACCCATGAAGTGATAGAGGGCATGCATGTCTGATAATCGTTTTTTCATCTATCTCGCTCTTATGTTTTTTGTACAATCCCTTCTTATAGTCGCTCTTATAAAACTCCTGTAAAACCCAAAGATTCCCCTATCCATTCTTGTCGCAGCGCGTATAATGCAGCCCTTCAATAATTTAGAATGGTTTTAAAAATGGATGACGTGATCAGCGTTCGCGGCGCAAAAGAGCATAATTTAAAAAACATCGATATCGATATTCCCAAGCACAAATTTGTGGTGATTACCGGCTTGTCGGGTTCGGGCAAATCGAGCCTTGCGTTTGACACCATCTATGCCGAAGGCCAGCGCCGCTATGTGGAATCGCTCTCGGCCTATGCGCGGCAGTTTTTGAACATTCAGGATAAACCCGATGTGGAAAGCATCGACGGGCTATCGCCTGCGATTGCCATCGACCAACGTACCACCTCGCGCAATCCGCGCTCAACGGTGGGTACTGTCACCGAGATTTATGATTATCTGCGCCTGCTTTATGCCCGCATCGGGATTCCTTATTCGCCTGCAACCGGAAAGCCTATTGAAAGCCAGTCGGTCAGCCAAATGGTCGATGCGATCATGGCGCTGCCCGAAGGCACCAAGCTGTATCTGCTCGCACCATTTGTGCGTGGCCAGAAGGGTGAGCATAAAAAAGAACTTAAAGACCTGCAAAAGCGTGGCTTCACCCGAGTGAAAATCAATGGCGAACTGTTTGAGATGGCGGATTTGCCCATCCTCGATAAAAACAAAAAACACACGATTGAAGTGGTGATTGACCGCATTAAAGTGACGGCCGATTTGGGCAATCGTCTGGCCGATTCAATTGAGACGGCGCTGAGCATTTCCGATGGATTGATTCATGTGGAGATATTAGAAGAAAGTCTCCAGTCACCAGTTGTCAGTAATAAGAAAAACAAGAAGCAAGAAACTGGAGACCGGAGACTGGAGACTAACTTACTCACCTTCTCCTCCAAATTCGCCTGCCCCATTTCTGGCTTCACGCTCGAGGAAATTGAGCCGCGTTTGTTTTCGTTCAACAGCCCGTTTGGCGCATGCCCTGAATGCGATGGTTTAGGCACCAGCATGTTTTTTGATGTGGATGCGGTGGTGCCAGATCATAGCAAAACGCTGCGCCAAGGCGCGATTGCCCCGTGGGAAAATTCACAATCTAAATATTACATCCAAACGCTCGAAGGTTTGGCCAAACATTATGGCTTCACGCTCGAAACACCGTTTGAAAAACTCAGCGAACAAGCGCGTGACATCATTTTATATGGTTCCAAAGATGAGCCGATTAAAATCCATTATTATGACGGTATGCGCGCCTTTATCAGCAATAAACCCTATGAAGGCGTGATGCCCAACCTGATGCGCCGTTATCACGAAACGGATTCAGCGTGGATTCGCGAAGAGCTTGGCAAATTCCAGAATGTTTCGGCCTGCACCGCATGCGAAGGTTTCCGCTTGAAGCCCGAATCACTGTGCGTGAAAGTGGGCGGCTTGCATATCGGCGAAGTCTGCCAATTCACCATTGAGGCGGCGGCTGAATGGTTCGCCAAAACTGAAAAAACCTTAAACGCTAAACACCAAAAGATCGCTGAAAAAGTTTTGAAAGAAATCAAAGAACGCTTAGGGTTCTTGAACAATGTCGGGCTGGAATATCTGACCCTCAACCGCGAATCGGGTACGCTTTCGGGCGGTGAATCGCAGCGGATTCGTCTGGCTTCGCAAATCGGATCAGGATTATCAGGCGTGTTATACGTCCTCGATGAACCCTCAATTGGGTTGCACCAATGCGACAATGAGCGCTTGCTCAAAACCCTCGCTCATTTGCGCGATCTGGGCAACACCGTGATTGTGGTGGAGCACGATGAAGACACCATGCGCCACGCGGATTATCTGATTGATATGGGCCCAGGAGCAGGTATCCATGGAGGCCAAGTGGTCGCCAAAGGCACACCCGAACAAGTCGCCAAAAACAAAGACAGCATCACGGGGCAATATCTTTCGGGCGTGCGTCAGATTCCTCTGCCTGAGGAACGCCGCAAGGGATATAAACAGCGCCGCATCCAGATTCTGGGCGCAACGGCCAACAATCTACAAGGCGTCGATGTCGATATCCCCATCGGCCTGTTCACTTGCGTGACTGGAGTTTCTGGAGGCGGAAAATCATCGCTCGTCATCGAAACGCTTTATAAGGCCGTCAACAAACGCCTGCATGGCAGCAAGGCGGTTCCTGGCGCGCACAAATCCATCACGGGGCTGGAGCATATCGATAAAATCATCGAGATCGATCAATCCCCCATCGGGCGCACGCCGCGCTCAAACCCCGCCACTTACACGGGCGGTTTCGGCCCTATTCGCGATTGGTTTACGGGATTGCCAGAATCCAAGGCGCGCGGCTACAAGGCTGGGCGGTTCTCGTTC
This sequence comes from Alphaproteobacteria bacterium, assembly GCA_021732545.1. Lineage (GTDB taxonomy): Bacteria > Pseudomonadota > Alphaproteobacteria > Rickettsiales > UBA3002 > JAKFUW01. The sequence continues at coordinate 11,390 of JAKFUW010000208.1, forward strand.
AACGTCAAAGGCGGGCGTTGCGAAGCATGCCAAGGCGATGGCATGATCAAAATTGAAATGCACTTTTTGCCAGACGTTTATGTGGTGTGCGATCAATGCAAAGGCAAACGCTATAACCGCGAAACGCTGGAAGTAACGTATAAAGACAAATCCATCGCCGATGTATTGGCGCTGACGATTGATGAAGCGGTGGATTTCTTTGAGGCGCACCCCACCATCAAAGAAAAAATGAAAGCGCTGCAAGAAGTGGGCTTGGGCTATGTGAAACTTGGCCAATCGGCCACCACATTATCGGGCGGTGAAGCGCAGCGGATTAAACTGGCCAAGGAACTTTCCAAGCGAGCGACTGGCAAAACGCTTTACATCCTCGATGAACCCACCACCGGATTGCATAGCGAAGACATTCAAAAATTACTGAAAGTGTTGCACACGCTGGTTGATTCTGGCAACAGCATCGTGGTGATTGAGCATAATCTGGACGTCATCAAAACCGCTGATCATATTATTGACATTGGGCCAGGCGGTGGCAACAAAGGCGGCAAGCTCGTGGCAACGGGAACGCCCGAAGACATCGCCGCGAATAAAAACAGTATCACTGGGCGCTATTTGAAACCGCTGCTGGAGCAAAAACCAGTTAAAGCTGCTGCGGTTGCACCTAAAGCGAAAAAGAAAGTGGCTTGAAGTTAAACAGCTAATTGTTGGAATCTGAATTTTTTGGCAAGGGCGACGCAGGCATTTCAATCTCTGAATAGGTGCCTTCGATGGTTTCAGTATCCCCTGAAGTAGTCGTATTTTTATCCAGTACAATGCCTTTATCAATCAAAAATCGGCGGATGGTGATGAAGGCTGCCACAGACAAACCAATCACCACGGCAGCGATGAACAAATAAAACGCAAGCCAGATGAGCAAGCCTAAAATCACCAGCGCAATCGCCGCTTGAACAATCTGCATGGCGCTTATATCCCGAAGCTTTTAACAAGGCTTCCGGTCAGCATATACCACCCATCGACCAGCACAAAAAAGATGAGCTTGAAGGGCAAGGAAATCAGCACCGGCGGTAGCATCATCATCCCCATCGCCATCAGCACCGAGGCGACCAACATGTCAATAATCAGGAACGGTACAAACACCAAAAATCCGATTTCAAAGGCTCGCCTGAGCTCGCTGATCATGAAAGCAGGAATGAGCACCTGATAGGGGGTGGCTTCGGCTTTTTCCACTCTCAAATCGGGGTTCATGTTTAAAAATAATTCCAGATCTTTTTCGCGCACATGGCGCAGCATAAACAAACGAAACGGATTTGCAGTCGCTTCAATCGCTGCCTCTTCGGATATTTCTTCGTTGATCAGCGGCAGAATGCCTTCATTA
>JAKFUW010000056.1 GCA_021732545.1 Alphaproteobacteria bacterium
CTTAGAAAGCATAGGATTGCAGGAGCTTTAGGACAGTTTATCAGCGAAATTGATTCATTAAATTCTTGGTCAAGAAATTGGGATGGTAATGATTCAGCCAAGCCCAAAATGAACTCTATTAAAAATGCAAAATTGTGGGGTAAGCAAATTTATGCTCTGGTAGTTAAGAATGAATATGAGTGGCGCAAACCATTTGTAAGTGCCGATGAAGAAGGCCATGTAGTTCTCGAGTGGTGGTACAAAGATAGAAATCTAACCCTGGATATATCAGGTAATGAAGCCATTTTTTCTGAAACCAGAAATGCCGATAGCTCCCCAAAAATTACCACAGGCATTCTTACACAATCAGCTATAGCCTCAAAATTGAAATGGCTAATTTTGGGGGCTTAATAATATGCCTCCTGAGGAACTGATTGATAATGAAGAGTGGCTTTATCGCTCATTTCCCGTACCAGACACGCGTTGGAACAATGAAATACACGGTGCAGTTGTAGATGGTGTTTTAAGGCTAAAACGTAGCGTCTGGAACGATAGGAATTATCAGCCTTCGGTCGATCGTAAGTTGCTTCTTTCTTCGCCTAGTGAAGTGGTGGAGCGAGAAACCGATGCCGTTGTGCAAATTCAAGCACAAGAAGTTAGGGATATCAGTGGCAGCATCCAATCTTCCGCCGGCACAAGCCGTACACATGATGTAATTTTTGATAAAACGCCATTGCGTCATGCACACGCCCAAATAACAACCTTCCCACCATTTGCAGATAAGCCAAATGCCGAAAAAACCAGTTGGAAAAATTTCCAAAGACTATTGTCCTTAGCTGCAGAAAAGCACGGTTGGGTTATAAAACCTGAATAAGCAACTAACGTGTTCCTTGTGGGCGCATAATGTAGCCATCTTCGCGTTGCTTGGTAGCTTCGTGTGTGGTATTTTGTTTGCGCAATGATACCTACCATCACAGAAAGCCTATTATGTCTCACCCCGCGGCAGAGCCCCTGTTTGCAACGTCTGTCGATGCAGCGCGGCTCAAACCCTATGAGATATCCTCGGCATTATTAGAAGACATTCAAAACGCGCTCGAAGCGGGTGATAGCGATACCGTCAATAATCTGCTGATTGGCGTGCATTCCGCCGATAAAGCCGAACTGCTCAATTTACTCTCCGAAGATGACCGCGTGGAGTTGGCCGCGATGCTGGCGGACGGCTTCGATGCGACCATCCTGCCCGAGCTATCGCCCGATGCCGCCGAAGATGTCATTGAAGGCTTGGGCGTTGATCGCTCGGTTGAGGTGTTGCAGCAGCTGGAAACCGATGACGCGGTGCACATCATCGATGAGCTTTCCGACGATAGCCGCGAAGATATTATGCAGGCGATTCCGGCGGCGTTGCGCGGCGAACTGGAAGAGGGTCTGGCCTACCCTGAGAAATCCGCCGGACGGATGATGACCAAAAAGCTGGTGTGCGTGCCTGAATTTTGGACGGTGGGCGATACGATTGATTATCTGCGCGCCCACACCGATCTTCCGGAAAATTTCTATGTGGTCTATGTGGTCGATGCGCGGTTTCACCCGATTGGCCGCATCACGCTGGGCAGTGTGTTGCAACATCAACGCAGCGTCAAAATCAATCAGATTTCCAACACCGAAACCTACCGCGTACTCACCGATACCGATCAGGAAGAGGTGGCGTATCTGTTCACCAAATATGGGCTGGTCGAAGCGCCCGTCACCAATGCCAGCGGGCGACTGGTTGGCACCATCACGGTGGATGATGTGGTGCATGTGATTCACGAGGAAGAAGGCGAAGATTATCTGCGCGCAGGGGGGGTAAGCGAGCAGGATCTTCAGGCGAGTTTGATCGAGACCATTCGGCTGCGTTTTCCGTGGTTGTTTATTAATTTGCTCACCGCCGTGTTGGCATCGGTGGTGATCGGGATGTATTCGGAAACGATTGAAAAGCTAGTGGCGCTGGCGGTATTGATGCCGATTGTGGCCTCGATGGGGGGCAATGCCGGCATTCAATCCGTCACCGTTGCGGTGCGCGCGCTGGCTACCAAACAGCTCAAAGATGCCAACGCCATGGCCGTCATTCGCAAGGAATTACTGATTGGTTTTTTCAATGGCCTGTTGCTTGCTACCGTGATGGCGGTGGGGGCGTGGGCGTGGTATCATGATGCGCAGCTGGCGCTGATTTTTGGTGCCGCCACCATCATCGCACTCACCATGGCGGGCATCTCCGGCGCGGTGATCCCGATTGTGTTATCGAAGCTGAAAATCGACCCTGCCGTGTCGTCGGGCATCTTCCTCACCACCATCACCGACGTGGTGGGGTTTTTGAGTTTTCTAGGATTAGCCGCGTGGTGGTTGGGGTAGATTATAACCTCGCCTCAATTGCGTTCCAAAAATCGACCGCAGGGTTGGTGCCATAAAGTTGCATAATGGCGCGAAGGCCCGTGGGCGAAGTCAGGTTGATTTCGGTCAGGTAATCGCCGATAAGATCGAGGCCTGCGAAGATAATGCCATGTGCTGCAATCAAGCTGCCCACGCGTTCGCAAATGCCACGTTGATGATCGCTTAGCTCTACAGCAGCAGCAGTACCACCCACGCGAAAATTAGCGCGGATTTCACCACTGGCCGGAATGCGCCCTGTCGCCCCGCACACTCTGCCATCCATCAAGATCACGCGTTTATCTTCCGATGCTACTTGCGGCAAAAAGCGCTGCACCATCACGGGTTCATGATTGCTTGCAAATAAATGTTCCAGAACCGTGAGCAGGTTCGGATCTTCGGGTGTAAATTGAAACACCGAACGCCCGCCATAGCCATAAAGCGGCTTGACGATGATGGCTTCATGCTGCGCGCGGAAGGCTTTGATTTCATCGACGTTGCGAGTCACGATGGTGGGCGGAATCAGATCAGCAAAATGCAGAATCGAGAGTTTCTCAGGGCCATTACGAATCGAGATCGGGTTGTTGGCAACCAACACATCATCCATGATATGTTCAAGTAGATAGGTGGCGGTGAGGTAATTCATGTCGTAAGGTGGGTCTTGACGCACCAGTACCACATCCATCTCCCTCAAATTGATGGTTTGTGGCGCACCGCTTTCATACCATCGGGTGGTGTCATCATAAAACACAATCGGCAAGGCATTCAGCGCATAAAGCTCACCCGCTTTCCAACATAAATCGGTGGGCTGATAGGCATAAAGCTCAAAGCCGCGACGTTGCGCTTCAAGGGCGAGCACAATCGTGGAATCGCCACCCGCATTGAGCGAAGCCGGGTGATCCATCTGGATGGCGATGTTTAGGCGCGGATGAGCTGACATAGAAAACCTCTAAAAACACGCTCTGGCAAAAAAGCGCGCAGCGATGGAGAATGAGAAAATTGAGTGTATGATAGTATACATGATAATTTCGAAAGAGGCTCCAGCGCAAGTAGATTTGAAGCCAGAGTAGAGTTTATAGCGGTTTTCATCAGTTTTGATTCGCGTCATAGTCAGCCATGCGCAAATGGCTGACCACTTCGCGGATGCCTTTGGTGGTGCGGGTAACTTGCAGCACGCGGTTTAATTCATCTTGGTTGGCAACCAGCCCCAATAAATAGACCCGCGCATTGACCACATCGACTGAATAATTGAGGATGTTCACGCCTTTGGTCACGGTTAACCGCGCTTCCACCTGCTTATCTAAAATGCGGTCCGTTGCGCCGCTGATGAGGCCGCTACCCGGCAGCACTTCCATTTCGTTAATCACTTCTTTCACGCCTTGGGCTTGCCATGCCAACGCCACTGCGCGCTCAGGTGTTTCGGGCAAATCAACCGCACCTGTCAGTAACACTCTGCCCTGGCGCACCGCCACATGCACATGGGGGAGTAAATCGCGCACATCCGATTGCAGGAAAAAATGATTGATGTTGGTGTAAATCGTCGCGTCGTCGATGACTTGTCCCACGCTGCGGTCTTCGGCCACCGCCATCACGCCTTCTTGTGCGCCAGACATGATAATGGATTGGCACGCGGTTGCTACATTTAAGGCTAGGATGATAAGAAAATTGCGCATAGATCCTCACTGAATTTCAAATGCATGGCGAACATGATGCACTCGCCACCGCTGCACTACCATAAGATCAAAACGGGCATCGCGTCCAGCATATTTGGTGTGTTCGGCCAGCCACATATTTGCGGCGCGTGCAATGCGTTGCTGTTGCTTGGGTGCCAGTGCATAAAGCCCCGCATCGCGCGATTGACGTGCTTTGACTTCGATAAAAACCAGTTGGCGGCCTCGTGATGCAATCAGATCAATTTCGCCGCAGCCATTGCGCATGCGCCGTGCGATGATTTGGTATCCGCGCATCCATAAAAACACCACGCAGCGCAGCTCAGCACGCATGCCGTAGCGATAGGCTTTGATGCGGGTGGGGGATTTAGTCATTGGTGTGTTCCTCCCCCTGTGGGGGAGGTTAGGTGGGGGTTGCTGTTATTGACATCGCATGAGGTTAACCCCACCCGACACTTCGTGTCACCCTCCCCTAGAAGGGGAGGGAAAAGACCATCTGATAATCCACTCATCTAATCATCCTTCAGCTCCAGCGCGCGCTGATACAGATCGCTTTTGCTGCGACCGGTGAGTTGCGCCACCTCGTTCGAGGCGTGTTTCACGCCATTATGTTTCAATGCCTCGATCAACATCGTATCAATCTGTGCCTCATCAAATACCGTGTCGGCTTTAGGCCCCACCACCACCACCACTTCGCCTTTGGGCGGGTACGCCTCATAATGCGCGAGCACCTGCGCGAGGCTGCCGCGCTGAACCTCCTCATAGAGTTTGGTCAGTTCCCGTGCCACAGCCACTTGCCGCGTGCCCAAAATCTCGGCGGCGTCATGCAGGCAATCGGTTAGGCGCGGCGCGCTTTCCAACCATATGATGGTGCCAGATAACGCGCCCAGCTCGCGCAAAGCAGATTTCCGCGCGGCGGATTTGGGCGGTAAAAACCCCAGAAAAGTGAAGCGGTCGGTCGGCAGCCCGCAAATGGAAAGCGCCGCGATGATGCTCGATGCACCCGGCACCGTGAAGATTGGCAGCCCCGCTTCGCGCACCGCCGCCACCAGTTTGTAACCAGGGTCAGAGATCAGCGGCGTTCCCGCATCGCTCACCAGCGCCAGCTTTTTGCCGTCACCAATAGCTGCGATCACTTCTTCAATACGCGCCGATTCATTATGATCGTGGCAAGATAGCAACGGTTTTTTGATATTCAAATGCGAGAGTAATTTGGCCGTTACCCGTGTGTCTTCGCACAGAATCTGGTCACAATCGCGTAACGTATCAATCGCCCGCAGCGTAATATCACCCAGATTGCCGATGGGGGTTGCCACCACATAAAGCCCCGCCTGCATGGCTTGCGATTTACTTTTGTGCGTTGCTGACATACAGTGGCCTCCGAAGTATGGCTTATCAGGGAGGAACCCATGGCGCAAGGATGGCGGTTGAGTATTGGCATGATGATGGCGAGCCTGTTGCTGGCCTCATGCGCACCAGAGCCCGAACCCTTCGATGCGCCGCCAGTGCAAGAGCGCCCTGCGGCCTTGCCTTATGGCTACCCCGATATTGCCAATAAACAAATGCCGGTACTCAACCAATTGCCAGCCACCGACAGCATTGAAACCAGTGCCTTGCCAGCGTCCACCACCAAAATTAAAGTCGGTTTTTTAGTGCCATTATCAGGCCAAGCCGCCACAGTCGGCAAAGCCTTACAAGATGCCGGAGTGTTGGCACTGTTCGATAAATATGCAGCGCTCAGTGGGGCACAAAGCACCACCCAAGTGGAGCTGATTACAAAGGACACCAAAGGCACGCCAGCGGGTGCGCGTCAAGCCGCAGCTGAGGCCGTGAAAGAAGGCGCGCAGCTGATTATCGGCCCGCTTTTTGGCGCGGAAGTCGAAGCGATCAAACCGCTGGCTAAAAGCGGTGCCATGTCGATCATCAGCTTTTCCAACAATCCGCAAGTGGCGGGTGACGGCGTCTATACGGTAGGTTTTAACCCCGATGAACAGGCCAAACGCATCGCAGGTTACGCCTTTCGGCGCGACATTAACCGCCTCGCCATTTTGGCACCCAATGATGAATATGGCCGCCGCGTGATTGCCAGCACCGAAAAAGTCGCCAAATTGCTAGGCCGCACGCTCAGCCCTGTGGTGCGCTATTCGCCAAATGGCGCAACCATCAATCAAGATGTCACCACGCTTGCAAAGCAAGACGCTGCGGGTGGGCGCGTGGGATTTGAAGCACTGCTGCTGCCCGAAGGCTCGGATAATCTGGTGCGAATTTTAAGCGCGTTGGAGGCCAACAACATCACCTCGCGCAGTGTGCAATTTATTGGCACCGGCGTGTGGGATGATCGCGATCTGTTGCGTCAAGTCAACCTTGATGGCGCATGGCTGGCAAGTTCACCGCCCATGCTCTATGAGGCCTTTGAGCAGCGCTTTATTTCCACTTACGGCTATAAACCGCCGCGTATTGCGAGCCTTGCTTATGATGTGGTGGCGCTTTCGGCCACGCTTGCCACCCGCCAAATGGGCTTTGGCCGCGACGTGATCGAAGATGCGAATGGATTTTCCGGCCCCGCCAACGGCATCTTCCGCTTCCGCGACACGGGCCTGGTGGAACGTGGCCTCGCTGTGATGCAAGTGCAAAGCGGCAAATTCAGTGTGCTTGACCCTGCGCCAATGAGTTTTGAGTAATCGCGTAGCGTTTTTACGCAATATTAACCAATTCTGCCTTACAATCATTTAATTGTGAGGAATTATGGCTGGTAAACCATCAGTAGAAGAAGCCGCATTAAAATATGCAGCGGATGGTCTGCGTTCATGGATTCGTAAAAAGGTTGCGAAAATAGATAAAGAATCACCTGTTGCATTACTCGGCCCTTCTATGGATCGTGGCACTTATTATTATCGATTTGGGCGTGTGGGTGGCATTTTGGGAGAAAATGCTTTTGGTTGGGGATACACAGCAGAAGAATTGGTTTCGGAAGCTGAGAGATTAAGAAAGCTTGGTCTTCCTGCTATCAATAATGGTGAAATCAACGCTGTTAATACTATTTATTTTAGTGAACTATCTGCTGCCCTTCCTAAAAGACACTTGGTCGCAAAACATTTTCCAGGTGGCACTCAATTGCTGGAAACAACAGAGATGGATTTGATCCATTTTTCTGCTAAAGATTATCCCATAGCTGAATGGATAAAGGGGTTTGCTCCTGCGAAAAATGCTTTCGGTATGATGCTAAGTCACGCTACATATGATCTTGCAGCTTTTCCTGATATTGAAAAAATGGATAAACCTAAGATACCAGATTTTATCAATCGTGCGCTTCGAAAAGCTCATGGGCAAACGGAAGGGACTCCAGATATTGATCTGTATTCTCAGGTTCCTGCTTCGCTGAATCCATATGTGACACAATATCTTCGTCAGCAAGTAGGTTTTAAAGGAGCGATTGTCGGTGACTGGTACAAAATGATAAGCGTAAGTTCGTATGTTGAGAAGTTAAATTTTGACGATCTCTCTGGTACGTCACAGCGCCCAGGCCACGATGATAAGACGTTAATTATGGCCATTAGTGCTGGAGTCAATTATGTGAGGCCAATGGATTCTAGGTTTGTTAACCCGCAATTTTGGAGGGATTTTGAGGCTTCTGGTTCATTAGAATTTCAGCAATTTGAAGAGCGATTAAACAGTTCTATTTTAGGTAACTATGAAAGATTGCGTAAGCCAAGCGACCCTATAAAAACAATCGAAGATTTAAAAAAAGTACCTCTAATGGAAAGGATAGATTTAGTGGGGGACATTTTGGATGTAACAGAAGGCGCTATAGCCAAACGTGGTGAAAAAAAACACAGCCAATATCAAGATGCCTCATTAAAAGCGATGCAGGCCGCAACCGATAAAGAATTATATCGCGTTATCAATATTGATCATGTCGTGGCAACAAATGATCTTTATAGCCGCACAGGTGTTCTGACCATGCAATTTCGAGCAAAAGCAGTGGAATTTCTCAGTGGCGGTACACTCAAAGTTCCGGATGCTCCAATAGAAACAGGCAAAGAAGAAGCATGGCTTAAAGGGTTAATAGATAACCCTGAGTTTAAGAAAATATATGATAGGGTTAATTGGGATGAGATGTATCAAAAAATAAATTTAGATAATGTTGTAGGCCATAAAGTTAAGCCTCCAGCACAAGGTAATCGCGCGGATGCTGGTGATGCTATTCCTAGCCCAACTATTGTGGCAACTTTACCTTCTCGCCCAGATGCGGATGTTGTTATGAGATAATGTTCATACCAATAACTCACTCACCAAGCGGTTCAGCACCAGGCGGCCTTGGTCGGTGGCGGTCAGGTGATGTGCGTTGCGGGTGAGCAGCCCCATGCTGTCATACAGCGCCATGCGCTCATGGTTGATAAGCGATGCTAGTTCAAATCGCCGCAGATCAACCCCCTCGCTCAGGCGCAGCGCCATCATCAGATATTCTTGCCCGCGTTCGGATGTTTTTAATATGATATTTTCATCTAATCCGTGGCCATGCAGCTGCACATTCTCCAGCCAGCGTTCAGGGCTTTTGAGGGTGCGGGTGGCGTGCCACGCACCGTCTATCAGCAAGCGCCCATGCGCGCCAGGGCCCACGCCCGCATAGACCTCACCGCGCCAATAGGCTAGGTTATGGCGGCTCTCATATCCCGCTCGCGCATGGTTGGAAATTTCGTAAGCGCGAAGTTCCGCATCATTCATGATCGCTTGCGTGGCCTCATAAAGGCTCGCGCCTAATTCTTCATCGGGCAGGCTAAACGCGCCCTTGTGATGATAGGCGTGGTGAAAGGCAGTGTTTTCTTCGATGGTGAGTTGATAGAGCGACAGATGATCACCTGCGAGTTTTAGCGCATCCGATAATTCACTTTCCCACTCTTTGACCGATTGATGTGGCAGCGCATAGATCAGATCAAACGAGTAACGCGGGAAAATAGTTGCGGCCAATTCAATCGCAGCCAAAGCTTCGCTGGCACTATGTTCGCGCCCTAAAAAGGTGAGCGATTCGGGCTTCAACGATTGAATACCCAGCGACACGCGGTTAATTCCCGCATCGCGGAACGCTCTGAACTTTCCAGCTTCCACTGAAGTCGGGTTGGCCTCCAACGTGATTTCAATCGGTGCGGTGCTTGGCCACAGCACCTTCGCGCGCTCAATCAGTGCGGCCACGGTATCCGGTGACATCAGCGATGGCGTTCCTCCACCAAAAAAAATACTGACCAGTTTGTGTTCGCCTATTAGGCTCGCGGTGTAATCCAGCTCGGCAAGCATGGTTTTGTGCCACGCGGCCATATCCACATGCTCGCGCACATGCGAGTTAAAATCGCAATAGGGGCATTTGGATTTGCAAAACGGCCAGTGGATGTAAAGCGCTAAAGGAGTCATAAACAGTCGTTAGTTGTTGGTTATTAGTCGTTAGCATTTATGTTATAATCATTCTATCACTAACGACTAACGACTAACGACTAGTAGCTATGAGCACCGACACCAAACGCGCACTGATCCCGATTATGACGCAGCAATATGAACAGATTGCGGCAATCGAATCGCAATGGGGTATCCGATTTTCAGAAGGCGATATGCGCCCGCGCATTTAATATTTTCACGATGCGGTGCGCGCCTTGAGTTCTGGCACTGCTGATTTATATGCCAAAAATAGCCGATTAAGCGTGGAATATCTGGCCTATGATCTGGCGAGTTTGCGCGAGGTGCAGGCGCACCCGCTTGGCAAAATTCCGCGAAAGCAATCGACGCCTACGGGTCAGGAATTATTGGTGCTGGATGATGACAATGGCGCTGGCCCCTCGCGCGGGGTGCGAGCCGAGCTCAAGCAGCTTTATAAAGATTATACGGTGTTGTTTGCGGCGCTCTTTGCCGAAACTGCCGACATCAATTTTAAATCGCGCAGCGAAGAAGTGGATACCTCCATCACCGATCTAAGCAAAGCGCAAGGCGTGCTCAAACAAGTGGCCAGCGGTGCGATCAACCCCACCCAAGCGCGCATGCTGCTCGATGGGATTGAGATGGACGGGTTGCGTGAGAAAATGCAACAGGCGCTTTCTACCAAAGCGCTGCAAGCAGCGCAGGCTCAAGCGATGATGGCACAGCTAAAAGGGGCAGAACAAAAAATTATGGCGGAGCAAAAAACGCTTGATAAAGCGCATATCAGCTATGTGACAGGTCAGTTGGCGGTGTATCAGGAATCTAAAGATACGGTCAAGCGCCTTGCCGCGCAGGGCATGAATCTGGCCGGCAAGTTCGTGCAAAATGCTATGAATAATGCGGGCAAGGGGCAGGGCAAGGGGTTCTGATTTTGTAGGCTATTTTATAGTGTCACCCCGCACGTGTTGCGGGGTCTCCATCTATTCGCGGGAGATGCCGCAACAAGTGCGGCATGACAACGTTTGGATCACCCCAAATACACCACAATGGTAATCTTCGTTTTGCCATAGACCCGCTCGCGGATGGTTTCGGTATTAGGTAATTCGGGGAAGTCTTCTTTGTGGTTTTGCTCGAACGCTAATACCGTGCCGCCGGTTAGCCAGCCTTGCGCCACGAGTTGGTTGAAGGTGCCTGCAATCATGGCGGAATGATAGGGCGCGTCCATCATCACCAGCGACACCGGCGAGGAGGCGCGTGGGGGCTTGGAGCTATCCGATAAAATCCATTTGCAGCGCGGCTCTTCTTTAAATTTTTCACAATTTTTGCGAGTCAGCGCCAGCGCTTCTTTGCTTTGATCGATGAAAGTGGCGAATGACGCCCCGCGCGAGAGTGCTTCCAAACCCAAAGCCCCGGTTCCGCAGCATAAATCGAGCACGCGTTGATCGACCACGGGGTTGGGATTCAAATGCATCAGCAGATTAAACAGCGATTCACGGCACCGATCGGCCGTGGGGCGGATGTCTTTGCCGGTGGGCGATTCGATCTTTCGCCCTTTATGAATGCCCGCTACAATACGCATGGTTGGATCTTTACCTGTTTTCCGACGGTATTCAACAAAACTTTGGTGCTGACTTCCTTCACTTCGCCCAGTGGCAAATTGCCAAGCTGAAATGGCCCATAAGACACCCGAATCAGGCGGCTAACGGGGCAGCCAAAATGCTCGAACACTTTGCGGATTTCGCGGTTTTTTCCCTCAGTTAAGCTCACCATCGCCCACTGATTCGCACCATCGGATTGTTGTTCTTCACGTTTGACGCCAATGCCACGATAGGTGAAGCCATCGATGGTGATCCCTTTTTTGAGTTCCACCAGATGCGCGTCCGATGGAAAGCCATGCATGCGCACACGGTAATTGCGTTGCCACGCTGTCTCGGGCGATTCCATGAAGCGCGCCAGCTCGCCATCGTTGGTCAGCAGCAACAGGCCTTCGCTGTTCATATCCAAACGGCCCACCGAAATCACGCGCGGCATGTCAGTGGGCAGATGCTCAAACACGGTGGGTCTACCTTCAGGGTCACTATGAGTCGTAATCAATCCTTGGGGTTTGTGATAGAGCCACAGCGTCGTCGGGCGCGAGCCATCAAGCCGCACGCCATCCACTTCGATGATGTCCGATTGCGTGACATTGAGCGCGGGGCTATCAATCGTTTTACCATTCACTTTCACGCGGCCTGCGGCGATGAATCGCTCGGCATCGCGGCGCGACGCAACGCCCGCACGTGAGATAACTTTGGAAATGCGTTCGCCTTCAAAGGAGGTGGGTGTGGTCATGAGGTGTGGGTTTCCAGCCAGTGAGTGAGTGCGTCTAACTCTAGCTCACCTGCGGCTAATTGCAAAAAGATACGGTAGGTATCTTCGGGGGGCGCAACATATTTTAAACCATTGAGTTCTAAAAACAACCGGCACACCACCAGCGACACGCGCTTGTTGCCATCTAAAAACGGATGGTTGCGCGTGATGCTATAGGCATAGCTGGCAGCGAGCTCAGGCAGCGATGGAGTTGGCTCCTCATAATGAAAACACTGCTTGGGTTGGTGGAGCGCCGAAATCAATAATCCCTCGTCGCGCAAGCCGCCTTGACCGCCATGTTCAGCAATTTGACGCGCATGAATGGCACGCACCACGGTTTCGCTCACCCAGATAGGTTCACTCATCGGTTATTCGGCAAGTTTTTTGAGAATGTCACGGTCTTCGCGCATGAGACGCTCTGCTACATCCATTTGCGCGGCAAACACAGGATCGTAAGGGCTAAGTTCAATGCCGTTGGGGGTTTCGGTAACATAGAGGGTGTCGCCTTTGCCCACGCGCAATTTTGCGAGCAGTTCCTTGGAAAGGATAATGCCCGCTGAATTGCCGATTGATGTGACTTTTGCCTGATCCATGAGGTTAGTATAACAAATGTTATAACATGCGTCAAACGTTATGATACCGCTCCGCCGCTGTCACAAACGCCGCCAATATCGCGGTATCCGCAGGGGTTACATTATATTC
>JAKFUW010000173.1 GCA_021732545.1 Alphaproteobacteria bacterium
TTCCTTTGTGGGCGTGCCGATTTTATACCATCACCGTGTGATTGGGGTGTTGGTGGCACAAAGTACTGAGTCTCGCATTTATTCCGAAGAGCAAGTGGAAGTGCTGCAAACCGTGGCGATGGTGTTGGCCGAGCTTGCGGTGGCGTGCAAGGTGGTGGATTTGCGCGATATTACGGGGGAGACCGACGGCACTTTTCGGTCGCATTATTTCAGCGGATTAAAATTAGCGCCAGGTTTGGCCAAAGCGGTTGCGGTGTTGCATCGCCCATCGATTGAGATCACCAAGCTGGTTTCCGACAACCCGACTTACGAAGAAGAACGCCTGCACCGCGCGATGGTGGAGCTGCAAGATTCCATCGATCAGCTCATTCGCAATGCGGGTTTTGCCAAGGATGATAGCAAGCTCGAAATCATCGAAACCTATCGCATGTTCACTCACGATAAGGGCTGGCTGGAACGCATCGGCGAGGCCATTCGCACCGGACTCACTGCCGAGGCTGCGGTGAAAAAAGTGGAAGAGCAAATGCATGCGCGCATGGCGCAGGTGGAGAGTTCTTATATCCGCGACCGCATGCAAGATTTGGAGGATTTATCCACGCGGTTGCTCTATCATTTGGCGGGCGTGAGCCCGACTGCGGCCAACACCGAACTTCCGCCCGAATTTGTGCTGGTAGCCAAATCCATTGGCCCTGCGGAATTGCTCGAATATGCCAATAAACCGTTGCGTGGCGTGATTTTAGAAGAAGGCTCTGCCGCCTCGCATGTGGCGATCATTGCGCGGATGATGGACATCCCGATGGTGGCGCGCATTCCGAATATTATTGGCAGCGTTGTCACGGGCGATTTAGCGATCATTGATGGCGATAATGGCGAGGTCTATATTCGCCCACCCGAAGACGTTGAACGTGCGATTGACGAGCATATTATCACCCGCAAAAAACAAAGCGCTGAATATGAAGCGATGCAGGATTTGCCGTCGGTGACCCAAGACGGTTACGAGGTGTCGCTGCATCTTAATATTGGTCTTTATCTCGATGCCAAACAGCTCACGCGCCCTGATGTGGCGGGCATTGGTTTGTATCGCACGGAACTGCCCTATCTTGCCAGCTCCGATATCCCCGATGTGGACGAACAACGCAAAATTTATGGCGAGGTGTTTCGCCACGCCAAGGGCAAGCCGATTATTTTTCGCAGCTTCGATATTGGCGGCGATAAACAAGTGCCCTATGTGGATGCAGGGCTGGAAGAAAACCCCGCGATGGGGTGGCGCGCCACGCGCATTGGGCTGGACCGTCCCGTGATATTGCGCCGCCAGTTTCGCGCGCTCATTCGTGCGGCCATCGGCCATGATTTACATCTGATGTTTCCGTTCATTGCGGATGTCGCAGAATTCGATGAAACAAAAGCCATTTTAGACCGCGAGTTGGAGCGTGCCAAAGTGGAAGGCCACAAGCTTCCAAAATCGCTCAAAATTGGTAGCATGATCGAGATTCCCTCGATTTTATTTCAGATGCCGCAATTGCTCAAGCGCGTGCAATTTGTCTCTGTGGGCAGTAACGATTTATTGCAATTTCTCTATGCGTGCGATCGCGGTAGCGAGCGATTATCGGGCCGCTATGATCCCTTATCACCGGTATTTTTGAACATCATCCGAACCTTGGTAGAGCAATGCAAAGGTGCCGATGTATCGCTTGGTTTTTGCGGTGCGATGGCCTCCAAACCGATTGAGGCATTGGCGCTGATTGGCTGCGGTGTGAAAAATATCTCGATTCCGCCCGCCTCCATCGGGCCCGTCAAAGCGATGATTCGCGAGCTTAATTGGCACGCACTTTCCAGCACCATGGGCTATCTGCTCACCTTGCCCGATCACTCGATCCGCCATCATCTGGAGCAGTTTGCCAAAGACCATGAATTGCTGTTGTAAGAGGCTTGCCTCGCTTATTTAAAAGCCTTATAAGATGCCGATGACCAACTCTGTGCCGACCCAAACCAGCCTGAAAGATGCCTTGGCTCAATATGAGCATGTGGGCGCGTATCTGGGCGCGCTGCGCAAACATTATCGTTTAAGCGTGGAGGATGTGGCCAAGCGTTTGCACATCCGTTCCAAATATATCCGCGCAATGGAAGAAGGCCACATCGAAGAATTACCTGGCCGCGTTTACACGATCGGTTATCTGCAAAGTTATGGCGAATTTTTAGGGTTGGACGGTAAAGAGCTCATAGAACATTATCAGCTAGAAAAACCCTTACCCGCCACCGCACAATTTAAACTGGCGCAGCTCAATGAAACGCATGGCAAGCCCGCTTCGCAGATGCTGATTGTGATGGGGGTGCTGCTGATGCTGGTGGTGATTGGCTGGCAGATTTTTATAAAGCCCGATGTGGCCACGCCACCTGCCGCAACGATTGAAGCGGTGCCATCCGAGATGCTCATCAATGGCGGCCAGAAAGTGACAACGAATCGCCGCAATCGCGAATGTTTGGATGTGGAAAGCACCGCAGCCTTCCCGCCATGCTATCATGATGAAAAGCCAGCAGCAAATATTCCGTTCATTCTTAATCCGGTTCGCAATCAGCTTGAGCTTGCACCTTTATTTAACCAAGCAGGCGATCAATGAAAGCGCCGATCATCCGCCGCCACAGCCACAGTGTGAATATTGGTGGCGTAATGGTGGGAGGCGATGCGCCGATTATGGTGCAATCGATGACCAACACCGACACCGCCGATGTGGCATCGAGTGTGGCGCAAATTAAGGCGTTGGCCGATGCCGGATCTGAGGTAGTGCGCATCACCGTAAACAATGAAGAATCGGCGGCAGCGGTGGCGCCCATCGTTGAAAAATTAGCCGCACAAAATTGCTTCGTGCCGATTGTCGGCGACTTTCATTATAACGGTCACCGCTTGCTAAGCGATTATCCGGACATGGCACGCGCACTCGCCAAATATCGTATTAATCCTGGCAATGTGGGCTTTGGTGAAAAACACGATAAGCAATTTGCCGCGATGATTGAAGCGGCGTTGAACTATGAAAAACCCGTGCGCATTGGAGTCAATTGGGGCAGCTTAGACCAAGCCTTGCTAGCACGTTTGATGGATGAAAATGGCGCGCTGGAAAACCCACTTGCAGCGGATTTGGTGGCGCAAAAAGCATTGGTGCAATCGGCACTGGAAAGCGCGCAAAAAGCCGAAAGCATTGGCCTGCCCGCGAATCGTATTTTGTTGTCGTGTAAGGTCAGCCGCGTGCAAGACCTTATTGCGATTTACCGTGATCTGGCATCCAAATGCGAATATCCGCTTCATCTGGGTTTAACCGAAGCGGGTATGGGTAGCAAAGGCATGGTGGCATCGGCTGCAGCGCTGGCCGTGTTGCTGCAAGAAGGCATCGGCGACACCATCCGTATTTCGCTGACTCCCGCACCAAATGGCGATCGCACCCAAGAGGTGCAAGTGGCGCAGGAACTTTTGCAAACGATGGGGTTGCGTGCGTTTAATCCGCTGGTGACCGCGTGCCCGGGCTGTGGGCGCACCACCAGCACGGTGTTTCAGGAATTGGCGCAAGACATTCAAGCTTATATCCGCGTGCGCATGCCGCAATGGAGCAAACAGCGCGTGGGGGTCGAGAGCATGGATGTGGCGGTGATGGGGTGTATTGTCAATGGCCCAGGTGAGAGCAAACACGCCAATATCGGCATCAGTCTGCCTGGCACGGGAGAATCTCCGGTGGCGCCGGTATTTGAAAATGGAATAAAGGTCGCGACCTTGCGTGGCGCCGATATCAGCGATCAATTCAAACAACGGTTGGAAGCCTATGTTGCTCGAACCTACCATAAAAAAGAGATCAAAAATGCGTCGTAAATGGATTCTTTTAATTGCGCTGATGGCGAGTGCAAGCACGTGGGCTCATGCGCAGACACTGATTGTTAACAGCGGTGTTGTGGTGCAAGAAGTAGTCGCTAAAAATACGATTAAGCACCCCTATCGCGGTAAAAAAGGTATGGTGATTACCGATGAAAGTCCATTGATAAAAACCATTATCGGTGGCGATGTGAATGCAGTGCGCGCCTTGCTTAAATCTAAAAAGATCAATGTGAATCAGCCGACCATTGATGGTTCGAGCGCGCTGATTGTTGCAACGTTTAAAAGCACGGCGGCCATGGTGCAAACGCTGATTTCCTATGGTGCGGATGTGGTGCAAAAAGATGGCGCAGGATTAGCCGCATTGCATTATGCCGCGATCATCGGCGACCTTGATAAAATCAAACTATTGGCCAGTCTCGATCCACTCGTTGATCGGCCTGATACACAAGGTGTAACGCCGTTATTTTATGCTTATATCAACGATCATATTGCAGCGGCTGAATTGTTGATAACCGAATTTGGTGCACGGATTAATCAGCTAGATAGCACGGGCGATCTGCTGGCATTTCTGGTGGTGCAACATAATAATAATCCTGCTGTCATACGCCATATGATTGACCAAAATCTAAACCTGTTCAAGCGCAATATCACCGATCAATCGCTGATTGATGTGGCTAAAAAAGCGAAAAACAAAGCCGTGCTACAAGAACTTCAAACCGCATCAGACGCGCAAATTAAAGCCTATCTGGAAAAACAAAAAGCAGCGCAAGCTGCGGCGCATAAGCCTGCTGCACCATGACCAAAGATGAACGATATAAATTGCAGCCTGTGCGTGGCACCCATGATTGGTTGCCCGCCCAAGCGCAGCAATTTCAATGGGTGATTGAAACCGCGCGGCGCGCGGCAAGCTGCTATGGATTTGGCGACATCATCACGCCTGTTTTTGAATTTTCCGAGGTGTTTCACCGCACGCTGGGCGACACCTCCGATGTGGTGAGCAAAGAAACCTACACCTTTGATGATCGCGGTGGCGAATCGCTGACCTTGCGGCCAGAATTTACGGCGTCGGTGGTGCGCGCGTTTATTTCTAACGGGTTGTTTGACCAGCTGCCGTGCAAATTCTTTTATGCGGGGCCAGCCTTCCGTTATGAGCGCC
This sequence comes from Alphaproteobacteria bacterium, assembly GCA_021732545.1. Classification (GTDB taxonomy): domain Bacteria; phylum Pseudomonadota; class Alphaproteobacteria; order Rickettsiales; family UBA3002; genus JAKFUW01. The sequence goes on from JAKFUW010000173.1 coordinate 5,016, forward strand.
CGCAAAAAGGCCGCATGCGCCAATTTCACCAGATTGGGGTGGAGTTGCTGGGCGCAGAGCAAGTGCAGGCCGATCTGGAGATCATCGCGCTGGGGCACCAGATGCTCAGTGCTCTGGGCATTGCTGATAAGGTAACGTTGGAGTTAAATTCACTGGGCGATGCCGTGGGCCGCGCCCATTACCGCGAAGCATTGGTGGCCTATTTTACCAAACATCAAAATGGTTTGTCAGAAGATAGCAAAGCGCGGTTGGATAAAAACCCGCTACGCATTCTGGATTCTAAAGATGCGGGCGATAAAAGTTTGGTGGCGGGTGCGCCGCGCATGCGCGAATATTTTGGCGATGAATCCAACGCGATGTTTGAGGCGTTACAAAAAGGCCTGCAATCATTTGATATTCCATTTACCCTCAATGAGCGGCTGGTGCGGGGTCTGGATTATTATAACCACACGGTGTTTGAATTTACGACGCAGGCACTGGGTTCGCAAAATGCGGTGCTATCGGGCGGGCGCTATGATGGGTTGGTGGCACTGATGGGTGGCCAGGATGTATCCGGTATTGGGTTTGCCGCAGGGGTAGAGCGCTTGCATGAACTGTGCATCATCAGCAACACCGCGCCCGCAGCTTGCCACGCGCCCGTGGTGATGATTCCGCTTGGTGGCCTCGCCGAATCTGAGAGTCTGGTGTTGGTGCAGCGCTTGCGTATGCAGGGCTTTATCATTGAGCAAGGCTACAAAGGCAACATGGCAAAGCGCCTTAAAAAAGCCGATAAGCACGGCGTGCAACTGGCGTTATTGTTGGGCGATGATGAATGCGCGAACGCAACCATTACGCTCAAAGATTTGACAAACGGCCAGCAACGCACTATCCCCCAAGCCCAACTTGAAACCGAACTTGCAGCGTATAAGGCGTAACCGACATGAAGCTCGACGATAAACTCGATCAACTCATCAAACGCCATGGCGAACTGCGCGACAAACTTTCATCGCCAAGTGTGGCGAGTTCTGGCGAATTTGGAAAATTATCCAAAGAACTCTCAGACCTCACGCCCATTGTGGAAACCGCGATGTCGCTTAAAGCGGCTAAAAGTGAGCTTGCTGAAACCGAGGCAATGATTAAAGATAAGTCTTCCGATGCCGAGATGCGCGCTTTGGCCGAAGATGAAAAACAGCAACTGCTCAAAATTATTCCTAAGCTCGAACATGAACTCAAACTTGCGTTATTGCCTAAAGATGAGGCCGATGAAAAGAACGTGATTTTGGAAGTACGCGCAGGCACGGGCGGCGAAGAAGCAGCGTTGTTTGCTGCCGAATTATTTCGCATGTATCAGCGCTTTGCCGAACGCCAGAACTGGAAGTTTGAAGTGATGGATGTGAACGATACTGGCATTGGCGGTTACAAAGAAGCGACAGCAAACATTTTGGGCAAAAACGTGTTTGCACGGATGAAGTTTGAATCGGGCGTGCATCGTGTGCAGCGCGTGCCTGCCACCGAATCGGGCGGGCGGATTCATACGTCGGCTGCCACCGTTGCGGTGCTGCCGGAAGCCGAAGAAGTCGATATTAAAATCGAGGAAAAAGATTTACGCATTGATGTGTTTCGCGCCAGTGGCCCAGGCGGTCAATCGGTGAACACCACCGACAGTGCGGTGCGGATTGTGCACATCCCCACAGGGGTTACGGTGCAACAGCAAGATGAAAAATCGCAGCATAAAAACAAAGCCAAGGCACTCAAAATTTTGCGCTCGCGCCTCTATGAAGCCGAGCGCGAAAAAAATCACCGCGAACGCTCCGACGCACGCAAGGGCATGGTGGGTTCGGGCGACAGATCCGAGCGCATCCGCACCTATAATTATCCGCAAGGGCGTATGACGGATCATCGCGTGAATCTCACGCTCTATAAGTTGCACGATATCCTCGATGGCGATCTGGATGAGATGATCTCGGTGCTGACAACCGAAGATCAGACCGCGAAAATGTCTGCCGTGGCCGAAGATTAAATCTATCGTCATGTAAATCATTGTCACCCCGCACTTGTTGCGGGGTCTTTGTTTGTTGAATGGGGATACCGCAATGAATGCGGTATGACAAATTATGTATATAAATAGATTGCCGCGCGGCTGCTTTTGCAGTCCCTCGCAATGACGAGAGGTTCCAGTGAAAGAAATAACGATTCAAGCGGCATTACAGGGTGCCACATTCCGGTTGAAATCCGCGGGCGTTGAAACTGCTGCACTCGATGCGCGTCTATTGCTTCAAGCCGCGATGGATATGGATCATGCAACGATTATCCGTGATTCACATCTGGTCATTCCAGCCGCGCAATATGATGTATTCATGCGAAATGTTGAGCGTCGCGCCGCACGCGAACCGATGTCACATATTTTAGGCACCCGCGATTTTTGGAAAGATTCATTTTATGTATCGCGCGATGTGCTGACTCCGCGTCCTGATTCTGAAACACTCATTGAGGCGATGCTGGATATTGTACCAGATAAAAACGCGCATTACACGATTGCGGATTTGGGAACGGGCAGCGGTTGTTTGCTGATCAGTTTGCTGCGCGAATATCCCAATGCGCGTGGCGTGGGTGTTGATGCCAGCGAGGCGGCACTAGCGATAGCGAAAAAAAATGCTGAGAACCTCCTATCTAGTGGTCGTGCAGAATTTTTATCGTCTGATTGGTGTAGTGCTTTACAAACCCGCTTCGATATGATTATTTCCAATCCACCCTACATTGTTGAGAATGAGATTTCAACATTGGCACCGGAAGTAAAAAAGCACGAGCCATGGTTGGCGCTTTGCGGTGGAAAAGATGGGCTTCGTGCTTATTGTCAGTTGATGCCGCAGATTCAAAAACACTTAGCGCCCCACGGCGTTGCTGTGTTGGAATTGGGGCAAAAACAGGCGCAAGTGGTGACAAACATAGCATCGGATCACGCACTGATAGTGAGTGACATTCGGTGCGATTTAGCAGGCATTGAACGCGCGATCGTTCTGAAACATGCACAAGAAAGAAGTGAGACATGACCATGAATAATATGCGCAAACGAACCAATGGCGGCGGTGGTCACAGTGGAGGCCATGGTGGTGGACATGGCGGCGGTCACCGCAACAATAATAACCGCAACCGTAATGGCGGCGGCGGCGGTGGCGGAAAGTTCCGCGGGCCCAGCATCGATTCACAGTCGCTGGCTCGCCAGAAAAAACATGCGTTGATGCAAAAAGAAAAATATCTGGCGATGGCGCGCGATGCTGGGTCCAATGGTGATCGCGTGGAAGCCGAATATTACTATCAGCATGTGGAACATTATTCGCGCGTGGTCGGTGACATCATCGAGCAAGAGCCGCGCCCGCAGCCAGGCCAGCATTATGAAAATAATGCGGCTGAAGGTGAAATTGCCGAGGGTGATGATAACGCGCAAGATGCAGCAAGTGAGCAGCCTGAGCCTCACCCTCAGCCTAGCCGCCATCAGCGCACGCCGCATCGCCCGCGCCACATTCAATCAAGCCCGCCGGTGCAGCATCAGCAGGTCGATGATGAGATTCCGTTGCCCAATAGTTTGTTTGCGGCTGATCCGGATACGGATGCAGCGGCGAATGCGTAGATTGTCATGCTGAACTTGTTTCAGCATCTATTCAGAAATGATCCTGAACCGAGTTCAGGATGACACAGTGTTTACTGCACGAAAAAATACAGCGTAATCGCCGATGAATAGACCATAATAAACCGCCGCAGCCACACCACGCAAATGCGTTTGGAAAGCAGCGCGCTGACATAGCCACCCGCCAGCGACCCCGCCAGCATGATGATCGCCAGCGGCCAGATAACCCTGCCCATCACCACAAAAATAATCGCTGAAACCGAATGCGCGACCAACGTGGCAGATACTTTCAGCGCGTTCATGCGATGCAGGTTATTCATGCCAAACAGCTGATAGAGTGCGAGCAAAAAGATGCCGATGCCGGCGCCAAAAAATCCTGCATAGACCGCAACCACTAATTGCGTGATAATCGACATAAAACTGGTACTGAGTTGGTCGGACGATTCGATTGTGCCTTGTAATTTTTTCAGCCACGGACCTGCGATAAAGCTAAGCGTGGCGATGAGTAGCAACCATGGCACCGCATGGCTGAATTGCGCGTTGATTAAAAAAAGCAGTAATATCGTGCCCGCTGCGCCGCCGATGAGATTAATGATGAGCGTGCGTTTGAGATCGTTTTTAAGGCTCGCAATTTCGGTGCGATAACCGCGTACGCTGCCCAGCGCTCCCATCCAAAGCCCCAGCTTGTTGGTTGCGTTGGCTTCAATCGGCGGCGCGCCGGTGAGTAACAAAACGGGGAAGGTAAAAAAGGTGCCACCGCCTGCCACCGCGTTGATGGCACCGGCAAAAAATGCGGCGATTAATAATAATCCGCCATCGAAGAGTGAAAGTTCCATTTGTTATTTCCTATCTCGCTTTCGCGACCGCGAGCGTAGCGCGGCGGGAAGCGATCTCATTTCAAGACTGCTTCGTCGTTTCACTCCTCGCAGAAGCGCAAAATTAATGTTCAAACGCTACGCCATGAATGGCGCACGCGGCTTGCAGCGTGTTGCGCAACAGGCAGGCGATGGTCATGGGGCCGACGCCACCGGGTACCGGAGTGATGGCGGAAGCTTTGGGCGCAACATCGGCAAAATCCACATCGCCGACGAGCCCCCTCCCTAACCCTCCCCCGCTTGCGGAGGAGGGAAGGGTGGGGGTAACGCGGTTAATGCCCACATCAATCACCACCGCGCCGTCTTTCACCCAATCGGCTTTCACCATCTCAGGCTTGCCCACAGCGGCGATGAGAATATCGGCCCCGCGCGTGATCGATTCAATATTGTGCGTGCGCGAGTGGCAAATGGTGACGGTGCAGTTTTGATTCAGCAGCAACTGCGCCATGGGCTTGCCAACAATGTTGGAGCGCCCGATAATCACGGCGTGTTTGCCGGCAAGGGTTGAGGGATGAGGGACGAGGGACGAGTAATAATGATTCAGCAACATCAAACAGCCAAGCGGTGTGCACGATACCAGCGCATCAGGCTGGCTAGTTGCGAGCTTGCCAACATTGACCACATGAAAGCCATCGACATCTTTGGCGGGTGAAATAGCCTCCAGCACCGAGCGCTCGGCGATATGCGAGGGCAGGGGAAGTTGCACCAAAATGCCATGCACGGCGGAATCGGCATTGAGTGTTTCAATCAATGCGAGCAAATCGGCTTGCGAGGTGCTAGTGGGCAGATGATGATCAAACGAGTTCATCCCAACTTGCACTGTTTGCGTTTTTTTGTTGCGAACGTAAACTTCGCTTGCAGGGTTATCGCCGACTAATATTACGGCAAGCCCTGGCGTGATGTTGTGCTCGGCTTTGAGTCTTGCCACACGCTGTGCGATATCGCTGCGCAAGTGCTCAGCATAGGCTTTGCCGTCGATGAGGTGTGTCATATAGCTCCTGTCACCCCGCATTTATTGCGGGGTCTGGTGATGATGGATGGAGATCCCGCAATGGACACTTAGTGTCACATGCGGGATGACATAGTAAAATCATCACGCGCTCACGCCCTTGCTCGTGGAATATTCAAAATGATACGCCACATCGGGGTAGATGAGGTTGCGGATTTTGTGCGCGGCCATCGCGGCTTCCGAAAATCCACACAGGATGAGTTTTAATTTGCCCGCGTACGTGGCGATGTCACCAATCGCAAACACGCCCGCCTGATTGGTTTCGCAACTGGCGGGGTTGATGGTGATATGGCTGTGTTCCAGCCCTAAACCCCAGCCCGCAATGGGGCCTAAATCCATCGATAAGCCATAAAAAGGCAATAAATAATCAGCCTTTAAAGTGCGTTTTTGACCATCGAGTGTGCTGACGATAACGCCACTAAGCTGGCCATTTTCGCCCTCTAATCCGGCGAGTTGATAGGGCACCACTTTTTCGATTTTTCCTGCGGTCACCAGCGCGTTCATTTTGTCGAGTGAGTCGCCCATCGCGCGGAAATTGTCGCGCCGATGGATGATGGATAATGACGCCGCGTCAGGTGCCAACACATTCGCCCAATCGACTGCTGAATCACCACCGCCTGCAATCACGATATGTTTGCCTTTAAATTCGTCTTTGCGGGTAACAAGGTATCGCACCGCGCCCGATGCCTCATAGGCTTCCAACCCATCCAGCGGTGGGCGGTTGGGGCCAAACGCACCGCATCCCGCCGCGATGATAATGGCGCGCGCATGGATGATGGTGCCGGAAGAAGTCTCCAGTTGCCAGTTGCCAGTTGCCAGTGTTTCTCCCTCCTGTGAACTGCTTAGCAGTTCACTTCCTCCCCCCGCTTGCGGGGGGAGGTTAGGTGGGGGGATCAGGCGCGTCACCTGCTGCCCCAGATGATACACCGGCGCAAAGGGTGCGGCTTGCGCTTCGAGTTGCTTCACCAAATCGAGCGCATCAATCGAGGGATAGGCAGGGATATCGTAAATCGGTTTTTCAGGATACAAAGCCGCGCATTGTCCACCAATCGCATCCAGCGCATCAATCACATGGCAGCGCACTTTCAGCATGCCCAGCTGAAACACCGCAAACAGGCCCACGGGGCCCGCGCCGATGATCGCAACGTCGGTGGTGTGTGTTTGGGTCATTGGTCTTTGTCCCTCTCGCTTCGTCATTCCCCGAATTTTGTGTAACAAAATTATAGGGGAATCCAGAGCCACTTAACTGGATTGCCCTATAATCGCTTTGCGATTCGGGCAATGACGGATGTTTGATTGTCTGCCTTCTCTATACGAACCCACGCGTCATAAGCCAATCTTTTTTGTGCGTATCCCACGCTTTTGCGAGGAGGTTTTTTGAACCGACGAAGCAACCTCACGCAATCAGACTGCTTTGCTAAAGCAGAGTGTTAGATCGCAGAAGCGTTCTTTTCTTTCTTATTAACGATTTATTAACCCCCTCCCCTGTATTTTGAGGAGGTAAGTATAACAAAAAAGGAGATTTTTATGGTAGATAAAGAAGGCGAAGATTTAATCGCAGACATGACAGCAAGAACAGCCCTAGAAGAAGCTGGTGTAAAAGATTTGGATCCTAAGTGCTTTGGAGCTGCTAAAGATGCTGTTGCGCCATCTGTTAAAGACTTCATGAAAAAACTTGAAGAAAGTCTTGATAAAGGCAAGGCACTAGATATGGATGATGACTCTGCTCGTGCACCAACTTTCAAAAAAGCAGTTGAGGCTTACGAAGATTGTAAAAAAGGAAGGTCTGGAATTTAGGTGAATCCGCTTCGTCCCATCGTTTAATACGGACTCTCCACCCCACCCCCCAACATCGGGAAATGTTTGGCGTTGCGGGTGATGAGGGT
>JAKFUW010000083.1 GCA_021732545.1 Alphaproteobacteria bacterium
GTTGCTCGCCAAATGGGCGTTACCGCGCATTCAATCGGTGTTAGATCGCCGCGATGCGCAAGTTAAAGCCGATCTGGATGCGGCGCAAGCCGCTAAATCTGCTGCACAAGAAGCCAAACGTGCTTACGAGAAAGATCACAGCCAGGCGCGCGACAAAGCCAATGCGTTGATTGCTGCGGCGCAGTCTGCCATTGGCACGATGATGGCAACCGAGCAAACCGCGCTCGATGCAAAGCTCGATGATGAAATGAATCATCTGCAAGCCACCATCACCGGACGTATGGCGAGCTTCAGCCTCGCGATGGAGCCTGAAGTAAACGCCGTTGCCTCGCTGATTGTCAGCACGCTCACTGGCACCAAGCCCGATGATGCCACCTTGAAAAATAGCGTGAAATTAGCCTTGCAGGATGCTCACTGATGGACGCGATCATTCAAGAACCAAAAATCTGGGTAGCGGTTGCATTCTTTTTGTTCATGCTGGGTTTCATCCGTTTTGCGTTGCCGATGATATTGCGCGGCCTCGATAATCGTGCAGGCGCGATCGCAACGGAACTCAGCGAAGCCACTCGCTTGCGTAATGAGGCGCAAAGCTTGCTCGATCAATATCGCCAACATCAGGCCGATGTGATGAAAGAATCAGCCGACATGTTAGAGCATGCGCGCTTAGAGACCGAAAATATGAAAAAAGACGCCGCTGCAGCGCTGCAAACCATGATTGAGCGCCGCACCAAACTCGCCCATGAACGCATTGCCCGCGCCGAATCTGACGCACTGACCGCGATGAAGCGCCAACTGAGCACCGTGGCGATTGCGGCAGCGACCTCGATTGTGTCACAAGCGCCTGCTGATTCTGGTGCAGCGCTGACCGAAGATACGCTCAAAGCCTTGGATCGTCTGGTTCATTAAGCGCATGGATACGTTGCTGCGTATCCTCATCATCATCCTTTTATCTGTTCCTAGCTCTGCCCTTGCTGGCGCATGGTTGCAACCGCTTGCGGAAGGTTATGGCTCGCTAAACGCAACCTATTATCGCAGCGATCGCTTTTGGGATGGACGCGGAGATTCTCGCAAGCAACCCACCTTCACCAAGCTTGAACTGAATCCTTATGCGGAATATGGAGTCACGAGTGAAACAACCATTGGCGCGAATCTGTTTATTCAACAACTGAGCCAAAATAACCGTGATAATTGGGCGTTATCCGATAGTGAAATCTTCAGTCGCCATCACATTATCGCACAGGATAACCTTGTGGTTTCATTGGAACCGCTCATCAAATTTCCGAGTTTCCACGCGAGTAATCATCTGCCTAAAGGCGGCAGCGATCGCTTCGATGCGCAGCTCGCACTGATGGCTGGCTATGGCTTTGAGTGGCTGGGATATTATCATTATATGGATAGCACTGTTGCCTATCGCCACCGCTTAGATTCCGCACTGGGCGATCAGCTCAAATCCCGCGTGGCGCTAGGAATTTCGATCAGCGATAGCATCCAACTCATCCCTGCACTTAGTTATACTCACAGCCTTGAATCGCCCGCTACCATGCCATTTTCCGAATCCGGCCAGACCAACTATCATCTGCTCAAAGCCGAGTTTGCGATGGCCTACACATTACCCACGCAGCATGTGGTTCAGTTAGGGTTTTTCAAACATCTGCAAGGGCGCAATGCAGGGCAAGGTAACGGCTTTACAATTGGCATCGCGCAGGCATTTTGAGATGAAATGGTTGCTTCATGATGGATTCGTCTTTGCGAGGAGTGAGTGCAACGAACGACGCGGCAATCCATGGATTGCTTCGCATCACCCTTCGGGCTTGCTCGCAATGACATAACCGATAAGAATATATATATGAAACCACCTCCGCTCGGTCAGATATTACTCAAACATAACGCGATTGATGCGCAGCAACTAGCTGTGGCGCTCGCCTCGAAAGATCGTGCGCGGCTGGGTGATACACTGGCCAACAACAACATCATCAACCCGCTGCAATTAGGTGTAGCACTGGCCGAACAAGCGCAGCTACCCTTCATCAATCTGCGCGATACTCCCGCCGATGCCGCGCTACTTGCACAAGATGACATCGCTTTTTACCGCGACTATCAGAGCATCCCATGGCAGCGCGAACATAACCAACTCGTCATTGTATGCGCGCAGATCAATGCCGAAATCATGAACGCATGGCGCGCACACACCGCTGAACCGCTTGCCTTTGCCATTGCCTCACCGCGCGATATTCACGCATCTATCAACGAGATTTTAGGCCAAACAATCGAACAAAAAACTCGCAGACATTTGCGCGACTACTATCCGCAATGGTCGGCCTATCATACCTTTGCGCGCGATCAACGCTTTGCATGCCTGCTGTTATTTGCAACGATTGCAGCGTGCACCGCATGGAACCCTCATGCCACGCTAATCGCCATCATCGCCATCACCGCGATGTTTTACAGCGGCACGCTGGGGTTGAAATGGATGCTCTATCTGTTCCGCGCCCGCAGTGATGTAACATATGATGATGTCGCCGGTGACGCCCTACCTATTTACACAGTACTCGTACCGCTTTACCGCGAACAAGAGGGTGTGGCGCGATTACTGAAATCCATCGCCGCGCTCGATTATCCCAAACACAAGCTCGATGTGAAACTGGTGACCGAAGCCGATGATGCGCCGACCATTGCCGCGATCATCGCGCAGCGCCCGCCTGCCTATTGCGAGATTATCCGCGTGCCACCCTCACAGCCTCGCACCAAACCAAAGGCCTGCAACTATGCGATGGCCTTTGCACGCGGCGACTATGTGGTGATATTCGACGCCGAAGACCAGCCCGAACCAATGCAGCTTCGCAAAGCCGTTGCGGCCTTTGCCGCGTCGCCGACCGATGTGGTGTGCCTGCAAGCGCGCCTGAATTATTATAACGCGCCCGAAAACCTGCTCACTAAACTTTTTGCGCTGGAATATGCGTGTTTGTTTGACTTTATGCTGCCAGGACTTCAGGCGCTAGGCATCCCCATTCCACTGGGCGGCACCAGCAACCATATCCGAACGCAAACCCTGCGTGAGGTGGGCGAATGGGACCCGTATAATGTCACCGAAGACGCCGATTTAGGGATGCGCCTTGCATTGCATGGCTACAGCACCCGTGTGCTGGATTCGATCACGTTGGAGGAAGCGCCGCTGCGCTTATCCGCATGGCACCATCAGCGCGCACGGTGGATTAAGGGCTATATGCAAACCTGGCTGGTGTATATGCGCGCGCCAGTTCATTTATACCGCACGCTGGGGCCGATTGGTTTTTGGGGATTTCAGTTTTTTATCGGTGGCCCGTGTTTAGTGTTTTTGCTCTCGCCACTGTTGTGGGGGCTGTGCGCGGTATGGGCTCTGGGGCTGATGCCCGCCCTGCATTTGCCGCAAGCACTCAGCCATCTGTGTATCGCGCTGTTTGTGCTGGGCACCGTTAGCCATATCTGGCTCGCTTACCGCGCAGCACGAAACTGGAAGTGGAAAGGCATGACGCTCGCCATCATCACCTACCCTTTTTATTGGTTTTTGCATTCGATTGCGAGCTTTCGTGCCCTGCGCCAGCTTATCACCTGCCCGCATCACTGGGACAAAACCACCCACAGTGTGAGTCGGTTTTCACCCATCACAACGGATTCAGTGGCTATTACAGAAGAAAAAACCCAAAGAGCTCGGGGTGTTGAGGGAAAGTAGACTTAACCCTGACGCGCTTTCATGCGTGGGTTGACCTTATTGATGACGTAAATGCGGCCTTTACGGCGAACCACGCGGCAGTTTTTGTCACGTTTTTTGGCTGATTTTAAAGAGCTTAATACCTTCATAACACATACGTCCTTTGTTCGAAGGCGTTTTTTAGCGCTCACCATGCTCGGTGTCAACCCTTTTTGTGGATTTTTATAGTACCGCTTGCATAGGTTGCACGATTTGCAGCAAGACAACACAGTAAAAGCATTTGCCAATAGCTGCGTTTTATAGGTACAACACCGCATGAACCACGCAGCAACCATTGCCTCAAGCTCTCAAGCACCCACCATCACCTCAGAATTTCAGCAGGCGTTTGACCAACTGGAAAAAACCGAAAACAACATCTTTTTAACCGGCAAAGCGGGTACTGGAAAATCAACGTTTCTGCACTATTTTCGTGGGCTAACCAAAAAAAACATTGCGGTAGTGGCGCCCACTGGCGTGGCTGCGCTGAATGTCAGTGGGCAAACCATCCATTCCTTCTTTCGCCTGAAACCCTCTTTTGTAGATGTAACTGCGCTTAAACCCAACCGCTCGCGCATTCTGAAAGAATTGGAGCTGCTGATTATCGATGAGATTTCGATGGTGCGTGCCGATGTGTTCGACGGTATCGACCATAGCCTGCGTTTGGCACGCAAAAACAACCTGCCCTTTGGCGGCGTGCAAGTGTGTATCATCGGTGATTTATTCCAGCTTCCGCCCGTGGTTTCGCGCGAGGAAAAAGCCTTTTATGAACAATATTATGCATCGCCTTTTTTCTTTTGCACAAACGCTTATAAGGAAGGTGATTTTAAAACCATCCAGTTCAATACCATCCACCGTCAAAACGATAGCGCCTTCATCGGGATTCTCAACGCCATCCGCGCGGGCACCTGCGATGCTGCCGAACTCGAGGCGCTCAATAGTCGCCACAACCCCAAAGCAACGCCTGCGGTTGGCACCTTGGTGCTCACCACCACCAACGCGCTGGCCGAAGACATCAACAATACGAAGCTCGCCAAAACCACAGGCAAAGCCCGCTCTTATGCTGGAAAATCGAGTGGCGACTTTGGAATGAAGGGCGGCAGACTCCCCGCCCCCGAAGCCTTGCAGCTAAAAATTGGCGCGCAGGTGATGTTTGTGAAAAATGATTCGGAAGGCCGCTGGGTCAATGGCAGCATCGGCATTGTGCAAAAACTGGAATCCGAATCCATCACCGTTAGCATCGGCGACAGTGTGCATGAGGTGAAGCCCGAAAAATGGAAAAGTGTGGGTTATGAATTTGAAGAAGAAGAAGGCAAGATTGTTGAAAAAACGCTTGGCACCTACACGCAATTTCCGCTTAACCTTGCATGGGCGATTACCATTCATAAAAGCCAGGGCAAAACGCTTGAACGCGTGATCATCGATTTAGGGTCTGGTGCGTTTGCCGCTGGCCAGCTTTATGTGGCGCTTTCGCGGTGTAAATCGCTCGCGGGCATCGCGCTCAAACAACCCGTCACCCACACCGACATCCGCTGCGATGAACAGGTGATCGAGTTTATGAATGGCTGATTTATTTTAGCAACCGCTCCAACGCATGAAAGCCAATGCCAAATTGTGCTTTGGTGGCGGCGATGGAGATGCGAATAGCATCTATTTCGTGAGGTTTGAAGCTCGCCTTCGTGCCGATAATCATCACATTTTTGGGTGTGTGTTCACCTGCGATAAATTCAAATAGCTGGGTTTTATACCCACCAAGCTCCATATATTGCGCGCGCAGACCATCGGTGATCATCTCGGCCATGCGCTCGGCGTAGGTGCCGTGACGCAGCAAAAATTCAAGTGCATGACCTGCAACTGGTTTCATCTCGCGCCTGATTTGCTTATGGCAACACAGCGCCACCACAATCAGCGCGGCACCTGCTTGCATCGCCTTGGCAATCGCATCGTCGGTTGCAGTGTCGCACGCATGCAGCGCAATGATAATCTGTGCGCCCGCGCAATCATAATCGGCAATCGATCCTTGCTCAAAGCGCAGGTCATCAAAAGCTGAAGCTTTGGCAATCTCATTACATTGCGTCACCAATTCGGCGCGATATTCCACTCCCACCAGATGCACGTTGCGTTTAAGTGTATTAGCAACATGATCATACAGCGCGAAGGTCAGATATCCCTTGCCCGCGCCCATATCCACAATGCGCAATGGCTCGGCAGGTTGCAGGCGCTTAATATGCGCATCGAGGATTTCGACATATTTGTTGATCTGGCGGAATTTATCCTGCGCATTATGATGCACTTTTCCATGTTTATCCGTTATGCCCAGCGCGTGCAGATAGTGTTTATTATTGGCTTCAACCACATGGTTTTTGGCGCGATCATGCGATAAAGCGGGCGCGGTTTTTTGGCTGGCGGGAAAGTGCGCGAGCACAAATTCATCATTCTTTTGTGTGATCGTCATATCGGCTTGAGTGGTGAATAATTTGGCGGCACAAAACTGCGCGCGCAGTGAATCATCAATCAACGCCATACTTTCATCGTGCGTATAATTTTTGACAATATCGCGGGTTTGATGATGGTAGGTAAAGCTGAGTTTAAGCTCGCGCTTGATTATAATCGGGCGCACATCGATGGATTTTAAATCACCCGCTGCAATGGTTGGTTTGCTGAGCGAAAGCTTCACCAACGTGCCATTTTCAAACGCGGTTTTGAATGCATCGAGCCATTGGGAAAGTGCGAGATTTTGTGTCATCTAACGCCCTCTCAACAAGCCAATCGGCATCAGCACCACAAACAACGCAGTCGATGCCACCACTATCATCGGCCCCGATGGCACATCGAATATCAGCGAGCCATAAAGCCCCAAAGACACCGCCACCATACCGAGCAACGCCGCCACCACCGCCATGGTCTCAGGCGAGCGCACCAATTGGCGCGCCGTTGCCGCAGGGATAATCAGCAGCGACGTAATTAGCAAAATCCCCACAATCCTGATGGAAACTGCCACCACCAGCGTCATCAAAAACATAAACAGCAGGTGATGCACAAAGGTTTTCACGCCTTCAGCCTTCGCCAAATCTTCATGCACCGTCATCAGCACCAATGACGACCACCGCCAGATTAAAACCGCCAGCACCACTGCACCCACACCATAAATCCAGATGATCTCACTCATATTTACGGTGAGCACATCGCCGAATAAATAGCTGTGCAAATCCACTCGCTGCGTGGTGATAAAACTCACCGCGACCATGCCGATAGACAACGCACCATGCGCTAAAATCCCTAGCAACGTATCGGTTGCCAGCACGCGTTTATGTTGCAACCACACCAGCAGCGCCGCAAACAGCGAGCACACTCCAATGATTGCAAGATTCACATTGATGCCAGCCAGCAACCCCACCGCAATGCCCAGCAATGCACTGTGCGACAATGAATCGCCAAAATACGCCATACGTCGCCACACCACAAAGCACCCCACCACCCCGCTCACCAGCGCAATTCCTAGCCCTGCGGCAAGCGCCCGAATCAAAAACTCATCCATGAGGTAACCCCTTGCTCTGGATTGTGCTGGCTTTTTCGTCATTTCGAAGAAGCGTAAGCGACTGAGAAATCTGCTCACCAGATTCCTCACCTTCGGTTCGGAATGACGTGAGGATAGAGGTGTCGATAATAAACTCATCCATGATCGCATCCTTCGTGGTGGCCATGGTCATGATCGTGGGTGTGGGTATGTTCATGATGATAGACCGCCATCATTCGCGCCATATCTGCGCCAAACAGCGCGATAAATTCGGGGTCTTGCGTCACGGCGTGTGGCGCACCTGCACAGCAAATATGGCGATATAAACACACCACGCGTTTGGTGGAAGCCATCACCATATGCAGATCGTGCGAGACCATTAAAATACTCAAACCGCGCCCCGCAAAAATATCTTCGAGCAATTTGTAAAAGCGCAACTGACCCGAAATATCAAGGTTCTGCGCGGGTTCATCGAGTACCAGAAGTTGCGGAGCATCCATCAGTGCGCGCGCCAATAATGCGCGTTGTAATTCTCCACCAGAAAGCACATGCAATGGCTTATTCAGGATGCTCGTAATATCGGTTTCCTGCGCCACTGCCTGCAGCGATGCTTCGTTATATTTTTTTTTCAACGTTAAAAAACGGCGCGTGGTAATCGGCAAAGTATGATCGGGCACCAGGCTTTGCGGCACATAGCCAATCCGCAATCCGCCTGCGCGCGATACCACGCCATCGCTTGGTTTTTCGATGCCCAGCAGACATTTGAGCAGCATCGATTTGCCCGCGCCATTAGGCCCGATAATGGTGGTGAAATCGCGCTCGCCAACACCCAGCGACACCGCATCTAAAATCGGTTGCCCCTGACGCATCACACTGATATTTTTGGCTTCAATGAGCATCGGATTCCTAAATCATTCAACTTACATACTCACTCATATAGGAAATGAATCATTCATGAAGCTTTTTTTAATTCTTCTGGCGCTTTGCAGCGCGTTATCTAGCGCACATGCGGCTTTGGCTTCATCTGCACCCCGCGTCATCGTCAGCATCAAGCCGCTGCACTCGCTGGTGGCGCAGGTGATGGATGGCGTTGCCGCGCCGGTGTTACTGGTGGATGGCACCACTTCACCGCACGAATTTAATATGAAACCCTCTCAAATGAGCGAGCTTGAACATGCCGATATGATTTTTTACCTCGATGAGCATTATGAAAAATTCCTGCATCACGCGCTGGAATCCTTACCAAAATCGGTGACATCGGTTGCGGTAATAGATGCCGCAAACATCCCGCTCTTGCCCATTCGCGGTGCCGGAACTTTTGAAAAACACGGCCATAAAGACGACCATCACCACGATGATGATTATCATGTATGGCTCAACCCAATCCATGCTCAAATCATGGTTCAATCCATCGCTGCGGCATTGTCAAAACGCTTCCCCACGTACCACAAAATTTTCGCAAAAAATGCTGCCAACGCTATTGAAAAGTTACTAGCGCTCGATAAACAATTAGCCGCGCAACTTGCTCCACTTGGCAACAGACCTTTCATTTTGTTTCACGATGCCACGCAGTATTTTGAAGCACGTTATGGCTTGCAAGCCGCAGGATCCATCACGCTGGAACCCAACGAATCCGCTTCGTGGAAGCGGATTGATTCCATTCGCAACAAAATCGCCGACACCAACACGCGCTGTATTTTCACCGAGCCCTATTTTAGCGATAAACCACTTCGCCCCATCGTCAGCGATGCAAAAATTTCCATTCATCGCGGCGTGCTCGACCCTGAAGGCACCGCGCTAAAAGCGGGGAAATCGCTTTACAAAACACTGATGCAAGAGATGGCAAAATCTTTTGCAACGTGCCTTGATTAAAAGCATTTTGGTTGCTATCTTGGCCGCATGGAAAGCGGATATTTATTCAACATGTTTGTGTTTTTGGCGGCAGCTTGCGTGGTAGTGCCGCTGGCAAGCCGCTTTCGTTTAGGTTCGGTATTGGGCTATTTAGTGGCGGGCGTTCTGATTGGCCCCTTCGGATTTGGATTCATCGAAAACCCACAGGAAATTTTACACTTCGCTGAATTTGGTGTGGTGATGATGCTGTTTCTGATCGGCATGGAGCTCGAACCTGCTACGCTGTGGCGACTGCGCCGCATGATTGTGGGACTGGGCGGCCTGCAAGTGCTGCTCACCACGACCGCGTTCGCCTCCATCGGGCTTGCCATGGGCTATGATTGGCCGATAAGTTTGGCAGTCAGCATGGCACTGTCATTATCGTCCACGGCGCTGGTGCTGCAAATGCTGCAGGAAAAAGGCCTGATGCAAACATCAGCAGGCGAATCCGCTTTTTCGGTGCTGCTGTTTCAGGATATCGCCGTCATCCCGATTTTGATCATCATGCCGCTGCTGGCCACAGCCACCCCATCCATTGACCCAAACACCGCTGATTTTCTGCGCGATATTCCTGCTTACGCGCATGCACTTATTATTGCCGGAGTGATTACGGCGGTGGTATTAATCGGGCGATATTTTTCGCGGCATTTGTTTCGCTTTGTCGCCAAAACTCGCTTGCGCGAAGTATTCACTGCCACCTCCCTCGCGCTTGTGGTGGGCATCACGCTGCTGATGCTGGCAGTCGGTGTGTCGCCTGCACTCGGCGCATTTGTAGCAGGCGTGGTATTGGCCAACTCCGAATATAAACACACGATTGAAACGGATATTGAACCCTTCAAAGGCTTGCTGCTTGGGCTATTTTTCATCTCGGTTGGTATGGGTATGGATTTTGCCTTAATGCAAGAGCAACCCCTTTCCATATCCGCTGCCGTCGCCATTTTGGTGGCTACCAAAGCCATTATTTTGTTCGTGCTCGGGCGAAAATTTGGACTCGCCGGATCGCAAGATACGGTCTTTTCGTTCGCACTCGCACAAGGCGGCGAATTTGCATTTGTGTTGCTGCAATTTGCGGGTGGGCTCGAAATCATCTCGCCCGATCAATCCTCATTTCTCATCCTCACCGTGGCGCTTTCCATGGCCAGCACCCCGCTGATGATGATGCTCAACGATCGCTTAGTAAGACCCTATTTTATGAGCGTGTTGCCCAAACGCGATTATGACACGATCGATGATTCGGATAATCAGGTGATCATCGCGGGCTATGGAAGGTTTGGCCAAATCATCGGGCGTTTTATGTCGGCGCAAGGCGTGAATCTGACCATTTTGGAAAGCGACCCTGATCAAATTGAGCTGCTGCGCCGCTTTGAAAGTAAGGTCTATTACGGCGATGCCTCGCACCCCGAATTGCTGCGTAATGCCGGTGCCGCCCACGCAAAGCTACTGATTGTAGCGGTAGATAATGCCGATAAAGCAGTCGAAATTGTTCGCATTGCCCGCAACGAATTTCCGCATTTAACTATTTTTTCACGAGCGCGCAACCGCCGCCATGCTTACGAACTCGATAAAGCAGGTGCCTCTTATTTTCAACGCGAAACCTTTGATTCTTCGCTGGTGATGGCACAAGAAGCCATGAAGTTTTTTGGATTCAACGCCATCACCATGAAAAAGAAAGCCAAAAAATTCAAAGAATTTGATGAAAAAATGCTGCGTGATTCGTTTGAGTTTTTTGATAAAGAACCCGAACTTATCAATTTCGCACGCCAGGCCAGAAGCGAACTAGAGCGCATTTTACAAGGCGATCAGTTGATTGATGAATCGCTTGAGAAAAAAGCCTAGCGCGCTATTGCGGGCTGTTTGTCATCAGTCAACCGCCAATCACTTGCCCATGAGCGTGCGAGTGGTGTGGATTGATCCAGCCAACCCATCCCTTCTAATGCCTTGACACAGGCAGCATCGGTTGCGCGCCGAATGTTGCTATCACGCGCCATATAATAATGGTTTAGTTCGCCCTGAGTCACCTGGATTTTTACCTCAAAAATACTGGGATTGTGCTGCTGAATCTGCTTAAACGTCACTTCAATTTTTGCATCTTGCTGGCGCGCTTTATTCTCAAGTTGTGCACGCGGATTCAGGCTATCGTGTAAATCGCTGGCCAATGCAAACGCGGTCGCATCCTTAAAAGCCGGTACGCGCATAAGACGCTTGATTGTTTTTTCAATCGCCAGTTCAACCGTTGCTGCACGTCCTCCACGTTCGATAGGCTCTATCAACCGATCTCCCCCTGCTAAGGTAATTCTGACATGCTCTCTTCCATCATCTGCTTTACTTGGCACAATCGTCACCTCGGCACCAATTGATTGCGCCATACGTCGAATAAAGGCCTCATTTGCAACTGTTCCCGAACCAAATTGTGCGTAGGCTTCGTTGGGGATGGCCTGCTGCCCGATTGTCTGTAATTGACCAAACGCAAAATGCTCTAAAAATGAGTATTTTGCATGCGATTCTGCTGACTTCGCATTATTCCCCAACGAAAAATAAGGAGCCGCAACATAGCTCTTTCCATCTTTTAACGGCATCATCAGAATCGCAGTGTGAATCCGATCTCCTGCGTGATCTCCTGGCCGAACCAGATGTGATGCCGTTCGCAGATCATCGTCCATATTCCATTCTTCAACAGAAGGCAAAAATCCTTCCATCTGCGCTTTTACTAATGCGTTATTCACAGTTCCAGGATCATGTTTGATGGCTTTTGAAATCAATTTTTTGAGATCAATCCAGTCTTTGCTTTCAGGATGCTGGGCGATGATCATCACACTGAGCGCATCATTCACGAAATAATCCGGATTTTTTCCACCACCATCGATTACTTTTCTGAGACGTTTGACGGCCTC
Source organism: Alphaproteobacteria bacterium (assembly GCA_021732545.1). Taxonomy (GTDB): domain Bacteria; phylum Pseudomonadota; class Alphaproteobacteria; order Rickettsiales; family UBA3002; genus JAKFUW01. The sequence goes on from JAKFUW010000083.1 coordinate 12,023, forward strand.
CTGTTTTAAAGGTTCTGGTAACAGTCC
>JAKFUW010000263.1 GCA_021732545.1 Alphaproteobacteria bacterium
TGAGGATGACATGGTGCGGCCTGATTAACTCCACCAGCCAGCGACGATATTGCTCTGCCTCGATCTGTTTTATGAAAGGGCGGCGTTTATCATCACTGTTTTCCACCAGCGTGTAGTTAAGGTCGAGGAGTATGATCATTTGTTGCAATCCCAGTGTAGTTTGAGTAGCTTACTCTTGTATATTACAATAAAAATCCGCTACATTTTAATTAAGGTGAAAGGGCTTAAAATATGTCATTTATTATTAAAGGCGGATGCCACTGTGGGGCAATACGCTATGAAGCTTCAGGCGAATCTATAACGCACGCACTTTGCCACTGTAGCGATTGCCGACGCCATGCAGGTGCGCCGATGGTTGGTTGGGCAATGTTTACCGAAAGTCAGGTGAACATTACCAAAGGCGCAACAAAAACATACAACTCGTCAGAACATGGCCGTAGAGAATTTTGTCCCGATTGCGGCACAGGGTTGTTCTATAAAAATGCAGAGATGCTACCTGGCATTATCGACATACAAACCGGAACCTTAGATGACCCGAATCTATTGCCTGCACGCTGCCATATTCAGACTGCTGAACGTATTTCGTGGATGTCTGAAATTAATAACCTACCAGAGTTTGAACGATTCCCTCCACAAGAGTAGATCGAGTAGTATAAATCATAGCACAAGTCCCGTTCGCTCGGAGAAAGCGCGTTTTGCATCAATTACACGCCCCATCCTGCTGCCATCAGGATAGGGTAAATCGAATTCAAACTCGAGTGCTGCGTTCAACTTTTTGTAATCAATCGGTTTCGGCCTCGCACAGGCAAATGATGTGCTTGCGATCTTCCTCAAACGGCACGCTATTCAGCACGCTGGATATGAACACCGAATTGTAGGGGATTTTGCGATCACCAACATCGGCAAGGAACTCATCCACCACGCGCAAGGACTCTGCCTTGTCAATTTCTTCGGACTCATTCACGCGATACGGCTCAAACGGAGTGACGCGCACACCGATGGAACGCAGGATTTGCGTTTCATGCAAATGCCCCGCGCCGAAATCCAGCACCGACTTGCCGTGTTCCTTCATCCACTTGTCGCGGTTCTTCGGCTCGGCCACATCAAAATCCTTTGACGTGCTGTTGCCAGCCACCGCGAAAATAAACCCGCGCCCCAGATCCTCGCGCACGCGACGCAGGCGGCGGAACGAATTGTAGCGCAGCAGGTCGCGGTAACGATTATGAATGTCAAAATCCATCGAGAGCAGATTCAGCATGGCATCGGCCAGCCGCGCTTCGTCCTCGGTTACCAACACCATCGCCACTTCAGAGCGTTTGGATTCCGCCTGCATCTGCAAGCGGCCTATGCCGTTCACCACGCGCAGGTCTTTGGTGGCAACCACGGGCATCAGCACGCCTTTGAGGTAAAGCGTTTTGGAAATGCTGGTGGCATAGGTAATCCACCGGCCTTTGTTTGCTTTGAGCAATGGCGCAATCGGCATCACCTGCGCCTTCAGGCACGGGTAGAACTCGGGCGTGTCAGGCGTTTTGTCAGGAATTGCCGCCGCAATCGCCTTCACATCCACCCGCGTCAGCGCATCGGTGATATTCTCCGGCGTGTCTTTCGGCCTTAAGTCGTTGGTGGCGCGGTTAAAGGCGACGTTCACGCCCTTGCGTTCTTCCAAATCCATCGCCCTGGTGAACTCCACCGGCACTTGGCGAACGCCCAGCCGCTTCGCCACATGATGCCGCTGGTGACCAGAGATGATTTCACCGTCGGGCGTGGCATATCCAGCCCGACATAGGGATTGTTCGGTAAATAATCACGAAAGCTCGATGTGCTGCCATAATCTTTGCTGCCAATCTCTAAGATCGAACCATCAACCTTCTGTATATGTTGTTTTAGAAATATAAGCTGATTAACGTCGCCCATGATGTATCCCTTTGGTCTTTACAAGCCTGTACTCCAATAGCAAATAGGATGCCAGTTCAACTTGCTTCAATGCAGCCGTGGCATGAAGATTGCTGTGTTAAAAGAAAATGGAGCTAACATGACGGATACCCTTTTATCGCCAGCCCATATGAAACAAAGCCTACCAACGCGTGAACATCTGCGGCCAATGCAGCGTGTAGCTTATTGCATTTTTCTGAGCCCTTTCACCGATGCCACCGGCATAGGCGTTGAGCGTTTCATAAAGCTGGGCGATGCCGGGCTGGTAAGCGCCGGGTGACACGTAGGCTTGCGCTAAACCCGGCATGGCAAAGAGCCAGCGCGTAATGCCGATGGATTTGCCAACCGCTGACATAATGGCAAGCGCCATTGTGATGCTGGCCATGGCTCCGCTTAAGCCAAGCCGTGCATTAAGTGCTGCTGCAGCCGGAACGAGCAGTATTCCTACCATCAGGTAGAAACTATATAGTCGTCGCCAAAAATCCAGAAACGCATGTAAAACAAATAGGTGTTGGTGGCTGTACATCCACAGCCATCCCAGCACATCTATTGCAATCCACGAGAAAAGCGGGTAGATTTACGGGTAGATTTTGAGACACACCCACATCAGAGGCAATCATTGGCAAGCTAACAGATATAGCCGTGCGGAACGCCAAACCCAAAGCGAAGGCTTACAAATTATAGGATGGCTCATGAGTTATTTAAACTCTCATCTTTTTTGCTAAATCCCGAGAGCAAAATACGCGCTTCATAAGCCGCGCGTGAAGGTTTGCGACTGATCATTTGGGTTTGTTTTTAAAAGACACTTTGGGTTTTTTCTTAAAACCGGGCTTAGCAGTGCTGCCTTCATTGAGCTTTAATTTGCCGCCTGCATAAGGTTTTGGCTTACCACCAGTATAAGGCTTAGCCGCGACACCATCCTCATTGGATTTGGGCTTACCACCAGCATAAGGTTTAGATTCTCCACCGCCGCCAAATTTCGGGTTGCGCGGGCCGCGATCGCTAAAGTCTTTTTTGAAGGGGCGTTTTGGTCTTTCATCGCGGCCTTGTGATGATGCAGGTGGCGCGCCATGTAGCCTTGTGACAACAATATTTTTTTCTATTTTTCGGCTCGCGCCAATTGCTGCAAAAAAGCCGTCTACGCAATCAGCCTTTAATTCCACATGCGTTTCGCGGGGGTTGATTTTAATCGCGCCAATCTGGCCTTTGGTTAAGTGCCCTGCCCCGCACAGCATCGGCAATATCCAGCGCGGTTCGGCTTGCGTCTCGCGGCCAATTGATAGGCTCACCCACACACTTTTGCCAAAATGATCGCGAGTGTGTTGCGTGCTTTCTGAAGGCGCAGGAGCCGCATCGAGTAATTCTTCGGGTGCGGGTTTCTTTTCCTGATGCAAACGCATCAACGCGGCGGCAATCTGCTCTGGGCTATAACGCGCTAAAAGCTCACCTATGCTCGCGCGTTCATCATCGGTAACGGGCGCAGTGAGTGCTGGGTTTGTTAAGAAACGCTCGCGGTCACGATCCAGAATATCCTTAATCGAAGGCGCCGGTTTCCATTGCGCATTAATCTTGGCACCAAGCAACAATCGCTCGGCGCGGCTGCGCCAATTGTGCGGCACCACCAGCGCGCTCACACCTTTGCTTCCGGCGCGCCCCGTGCGGCCACTACGGTGCAGCAAAATATCTTTATCCTTTGGCATATCCGCATGAATCACCAGCGCAAGTCCTGGCAGATCAAGCCCACGCGATGCCACATCGGTTGCTACACACACCTGCGCTCGCCCATCGCGCAGCGATTGCAACGCCTTGCTGCGATCGCTCTGACTCAGCTCACCCGATAGCGACACCACCGAAAAGCCACGGTTGGTGAGGCGGCTGGTGAGGTGATTCACCTCGGCGCGGGTGCTGCAAAAGATAATCGCGCTTTTGGCTTCATGATAGCGCAATAAATTGATGATCGTATTTTCGCGGTCGCTTGGCGCAATCGCAAAGGCTTCATAGCTAATATCGACATGCTGATTTTGTTCCTGCTTGGTGCTGATGCGTTTGGCATCGCGCTGATAGCGCTGCGCCATCGACAAAATTGCTTTGGGCACTGTGGCTGAAAACAGCAACGTGCGGCGCTCTTTGGGCGTGGTATCGAGAATATATTGCAGCTCCTCGCGAAAACCCATATCGAGCATTTCGTCGGCCTCATCCAACACCACCGCTTTGAGCTGGCTAGTATCAAACGAGCCGCGCTCAATATGGTCTTTCAAGCGCCCGGGCGTGCCCACCACAATATGCAGCCCACTTTTTAATGCGTTGCGTTCGGCGCGCATATCCATGCCGCCTACGCATGATACCACCATGCCGCCACTGCTGGCATAAAGCCATTCAAGCTCGCGCGTCACCTGCAAGGCAAGCTCGCGGGTGGGCGCAATCACTAACGCCAGTGGAGTCGCAGTTTTCGAGAAAGACTCCTCGCCATTCATCAAGGTCGGCGCAATCGCCAAACCAAAAGCCACGGTTTTGCCCGATCCGGTTTGCGCAGATACCAACAAATCAGCATCCTTGAGCGTAGGCTCCAGCACGGCATGCTGCACTTCGGTTAAGGTAGTGTAGCCGTGTTTTTCGAGCGCTTGGCTTAATAAATTTGTAACGGATTGAAATTTTTTCATCTTTTCTTCTTCTTCAATGATTAAGCCTTCTTCTATGCCCTAACACCCACGGATGCAATAAAATTAGGGCTAAGCTTCGCAATATCGCCGCATACCATGGGCGGCAGCCACAGCAGTGCTAAAACAGGCTTGCAACAAATAGCCCCCCGTTGGCGCTTCCCAATCGAGCATTTCGCCTGCCACAAAAACACCCGCATGGGTGTGCAGCATAAAATCGTCATTCACCGCGGTGCGCGTGATGCCACCTGCGCTGGAAATCGCGCGCGCCATACCTGCGGTTGCGATTAACGTAATCGGCAACGACTTAGCGCGAATAGCAAGTGCGTGCACATCCATCGAAGTTAATTGATCGACCGGGGTTACTTCGCGCAGCAAACTAATCGCAAGCGGCGAAAAACCAACTTTGCGCAGATAATGACTGAAGGATTTACTGGCACGTGGAATCTGTAACTTTTGCGTGAGTGCACCCAGCGATAAGTTCGGCCTTAAATCCAGATGAATGGTTGCGGTTCCATTCGCATCCATTGCATCACGAATCATTGCTGAGAGCGCATAGATCGCGCCGCCTTCAATGCCTTGCGCGGTGATCATGGCTTCGCCTTGGCGCGAGGTTCCTGCGTGCGTGATCGTCACAGGTTTCAGCGGTGCACCCGCAAAACGGTTGCTGAAATGTTCCGACCACGACACCATAAATCCGCAATTAGATGGCCGCAAATTTGCAATCTCAACACCCGTTTCGCGCAGCATATTGACCCAACCGCCATCGGCACCCAATCGCGGCCACGATGCACCACCCAGCGCCAGCAAAGTAGCGTCCGGCGTCACCAACACATCGTGCCCCGCGCCATCAGTAAAATGTAACGCATTATTTTTCCAGCCATGCCATGTGTGGCGCGGCCTATATTCCACGCCCAATTGCTCCAGATGGTTGAGCCATGCGCGCAGCAACTGCACCGCTTTCATGCTGCGCGGAAATACCCTGCCACTGCTGCCCACAAAGGTTTCTTGCCCCAAGCTTTCGCACCATGCACGCAAATCTATTGGCGTAAACGCATGAATCGCAGGCGAAAGCCAACTGGCCGCCGCGCCATAATGGCCGATGAAAGATTCAAGCGGTTCACTGTGTGTCAGGTTCAATCCGCCGCGCCCTGCCAATAAAAATTTTCGCGCAGGGCTAGGCATCCGGTCATACACGGTTACGCGATGCCCTGCTGTGACAAGCATCTGCGCTGCCATCAACCCCGCAGGGCCAGCGCCGATGATGGCGAAATGTTTGGGTTGCGGCATGGAAAATTCCGTTTGTTTTACGGATACTATAGAGCAATGGCTACGCGATACCAAAGCTCTGATTGACCTTGTGCGAAAGCCCCACTAGGTTACGCCGCTTTTCAACCCTTTGAAGTAACGGCGATGCTCACCATTCAAGATTTAACCTACCGCGTGGGCGGGCGCACCTTACTTGATAAGGCATCACTTGCCATCGGCACCGGCCATCGCGTGGGGTTGGTTGGGCCCAATGGGGTTGGAAAATCCACGTTATTTAAACTGATAACAGGCGAGTTAATGGCCGATAGCGGCGAGATTGGCCTGGTGAAAAATACGAGCATTGGCTGGGTGAAGCAGGATTTACCCGATGATGATACGTTGCTGATTGATGTGGTATTGGCCGCCGATACTGAGCGCGCCGCACTCATGCTGGAAGCTGAAACCGTATCCGACCCTGACCGCATTGGTTATATCTACACACGGCTCGATGAGATTTCAGCATATGACGCCACCTCGCGTGCGGCGACGATTTTATCGGGATTGGGATTTAATGAAGAAGCGCAAAACCGACCGATCTCGGACTTTTCGGGTGGGTGGAGGATGCGCGTGGCGCTAGCCGCCACTTTATTTCGCCGCCCCAATTTATTGATGCTCGATGAGCCAACCAACCACCTTGATTTTGAAGCGATGGTATGGCTGGAAAGCTATCTGATGAAATTCACCGAAACGCTGCTGATCATCAGCCACGACCGTGACATTTTGAACAAAACCGTGACCCATATTTTGCATATGGAAAACCAGAAACTCAACGCCTATACCGGCACCTATGATGAATTTGAGCGTACCCGCGCGGAAAAAATGATGAACCAGCAAGCGCTGCGCGAAAAGCAACTCGTGCAAAAGGCGCATATGCAAAAATTTGTCGATCGTTTCGGTGCAACCGCCAGCAAAGCACGCCAAGCGCAAAGCCGCCTTAAGGCGATTCAAAAGATGGATATTGTGGACGCGGTTATGGCAGAACGCGTGACCGCTTTTGTGTTCCCGCAACCCACCGAATTACGTTCACCACTGATTGCGCTCGACAATGTGGATGCGGGATATGAAATTGGCAAACCCATCTTGAAAAAACTCAATTTACGTATTGATATGGATGATCGCATCGCGCTGCTGGGTGCCAACGGAAATGGTAAATCGACGCTGGTGAAATTGCTGGCCGATAGATTAGATCCATTATCGGGTAATGTTCACAAACCAAGCAAATTAAAAGTCGGTTATTTCGCGCAATTTCAGACCGACGAACTCGATGTCACTCAGACGCCTTATCAAATTATGCAAGACGTCATGAAAGGTGTGGCCGAGCCAAAAGTGCGCGCCAGCTTGGGCAAATTCGGCTTCGATAAAGACAAAGCCGATACGAAAGTGGGTGAAATTTCCGGTGGTGAAAAAGCGCGATTGTTGTTTTGCCTGATGAGTTACGATGCACCGCATATCATGCTGCTCGATGAGCCCACCAACCACCTCGATATGGATGCCCGCGAAGCACTGATGCAGGCGCTCAATAATTATGAGGGTGCGGTGATTTTGGTGAGCCACGATCCGCATTTAGTTGAAACCGTGGCCGACCGTTTGTGGCTCGTGGCCGATGGCACGTGCGTGCCTTATGATGACGATCTGGAAGGCTATCGTAACTTGGTGGTGCAACAACGCAGGCGCGAGCGCGATGGCGCGAAACAAGCGCGCAATAAAAAATCAGAAAAACCATCCGGCGATAACACCGCCGAAAAACAAGCCACCAAAGTTGAGGCAGCGCTGGCAGATTTAACCACCCGTAAAGACGCGATTGAAAATGAGCTGGCAACGGCAAGTGAAAAAGGCGATGCGGGCCAGCTCAAGCGCCTGAACCAGACCTATTCGCAGATTCAAAAAGACATCGAAGCGGTTGAAAAAGAATTGGAAAATCTGATTGCGAGCTTGTAGAATTTCAGCATGAAACCTTATGACGTCATCATCATCGGCGCGGGCGCAGCGGGGTTGATGTGCGCGATTGAATCTGGCAAGCGCGGGCGCAGCGTGTTGGTGCTCGATCACGCGAAAAAACCTGCCGAAAAAATCCGAATTTCTGGCGGTGGGCGCTGCAATTTCACTAACATCTATACGACACCCAAAAACTTTTTATCACAAAATCCGCATTTTTGTGTATCCGCTTTATCGCGCTACACTCCTGCTGATTTTATCGCACTAGTTAGCAAACACAATATCGCCTATCACGAAAAAACCCTTGGCCAACTTTTTTGCGATGATTCGGCGCAGCACATTATTTCGATGCTGATAACTCAATGTCACAGTGTGCACGCGAATGTCCAACTTGAAACCTCCATCACATCGGTTGAAAAAACATCCGATGAATTTATTGTTCACACATCGGCAGGTCTTTATAGTTGCGCATCATTAGTGGTAGCGTGCGGCGGGTTATCCATTCCCAAAATGGGGGCAACAGGCTTAGGCTACGACATCGCGCGGCAATTTAATTTGAATATCATTGAACCCACGCCCGCGCTCGTACCATTCACACTTTCCGATTCACAACTTCAACCGATTGTTGAGCTTTCTGGTGTCGCAATCGATGCCACGGTGCGCACGAATAAAACCACGTTTCGCGAAGGTATGTTGTTCACCCATCGCGGATTCAGCGGGCCTTCCATGTTGCAAATTTCATCTTATTGGCAAGCAGCACAACCTATCATTATCAACCTCGCGCCCGATGAGGATATGGTAACGCAATTGCTCGCCGCCAAAAGCGCGCACGCCAAGCAAGAAATCGGTACCGTGCTTGGTAACTGGTTTCCCAAACGCTTGGTGCAATCGTTGCTCGCCATGCACTGGCCAGACGATGCCCCGCGACGCATGGCCGATATTCCAAACGCGCAACTCAGCGCGCTTGCCAACGCCATCAACGCGTGGAGCATTGTGCCGATGGGCACCGAAGGCTATCGCACCGCCGAAGTCACGTTAGGCGGCGTGGACACTAACGCGCTTTCATCCAAAACCATGGAGTGTAAATCGGTCGCTGGGCTCTATTTTATCGGCGAAGTGGTCGATGTCACCGGCCACCTTGGCGGCTTCAATTTTCAGTGGGCGTGGGCATCAGGATTTGCGGCAGGTGCGCATGCCTGATCTTTACATCGATGCGGATGCCTGCCCCGTAAAAGACGAAGCGATTCGGGTCGCGCAGCGCCACCACATGCACGTGTTTATGGTGAATAATGGCGGCATGCGACCGCGCCCCGAATCATTCGTGCAGCAGATTGTAGTCAATAACCATGCCGATGCCGCCGATGATTGGATCGCAGAGCACGTAGCACACAATGATCTGGTGATTACCGCCGATATTTTGCTCGCCGCGCGCTGCCTGGAGCGTGGCGCATGGGTGCTGGGGCCAACCGGCAAACGCTTTAGCAATGACACCATCGGCACCGCACTTGCTATGCGCGAACTCAACGCGCATTTGCGCGAAACGGGCGAAAGCAAAGGCTATAATGCGAGCTTCACCCCTCGCGATCGCTCGAATTTTCTGCAAATGATGGAGCAAATGCTGCAGCTTATCAAAAAATCCACCTAAAAGCGCGCTTGCCTTGCAGCGCATGGCGGTGATATGTGGTGGAGATAATCTTTATACGCACCCGTAGCTTAAGCTGGATAGAGCGTTGCCCTCCGAAGGCGGCTGTCCATAGTTTTACAGGTGCAATATATTATTTATTTATCAGTATGTTGCTACGGGAGGGATTTGGTTGATTTTTCTCTGGGTAGCACCGGGGTAGCACGCTGGTAAAATTAAAAGGTGATATTATGAGTGGTAGTGTATAGAAGTTTTTTATGGTCCCGTAGCTCAGCTGGATAGAGTATCGGCCTCCGAAGCCGAAGGTCACGCGTTCGAATCGCGTCGGGACCACCATAATCAAGAAACTCAGCCACCACCGCTTATACCCCACGCGAACTATTGGTGAATGCTAAACACAAGCTATTGAAGCATATATTGTTGCTAGCTTGCGGCCATGCATCTATAAACGAGCTATCGTGTTAGTAAAAAAGCTAAATTATGCCCCTAAGTTGGAACGAAATACGCAAACGAGCGATTGAATTTTCGCAAGAATATGCGAATGCGACGCGTGAGAACGCGGAAACGCAATCGTTCTATAACGAATTTTTCAACGTATTTGGCATATCACGCCGCCGCGTAGCCGCGTTTGAAGAACCCGTAAAGAAGTTAGGCGATAAGCGTGGGCGCATAGATTTGTTTTGGAAGGGCGTATTGCTGATTGAACAAAAATCAGGTGGGCGCGATTTAGAGGCAGCCTATACACAAGCCCTCAATTATTTCCCGAACCTGAAAGAGGAAGAACTACCGAAATACATCCTCGTATCAGACTTCCAACGCTTTGAGCTATACGATTTAGAAACAAAGGCTGCAAACAAATTCACGCTCGCTGAATTGCATAAAAACGTCGAACTGTTCGGCTTTATCGCGGGCTATCAAAAGCGCGAATTCAAAGACCAAGACCCTGTAAACATCGAAGCGTCCGAGCGCATGGGCAAGCTGCACGATATGCTCAAAGACGCGGGCTATACTGGCCATGAACTTGAACTTTTCCTTGTGCGGCTGCTTTTCTGCTTGTTTGCAGAAGACACTACTATTTTTGAAAAGGGCGCATTTCAGTATTACATCGAAACCAAAACCAAAGAAGACGGCAGCGATTTAGGGATGCACCTTGCAACGCTGTTTCAAGTGCTCAACACGCCCGAAGACAAACGCCAAAAGAATCTTGACGAAGCACTCGCCGCCTTTGCCTACATCAACGGCAACTTGTTCGCGGCAACGCTCCCTATCCCCGCCTTTGATAGCGCAATGCGTGATTCCCTAATCAGCGCGTGTTATTTTGATTGGAGCCGCATTTCACCCGCCATTTTCGGCTCGTTGTTTCAATCGGTGATGGATAAGGACAAGCGGCGCGGCGTAGGTGCTCACTACACCACCGAAAAAAATATCATGAAAATCTTGAAGCCGTTGTTTCTCGATGCGCTGTATGAAGAGTTCGAGAAAATCAAACGTGATAAAAAGAAGCTGCAAGTCTTTCATGATAAACTCGCCAAGCTCACTTTTTTTGACCCTGCGTGTGGGTGCGGCAACTTCCTGATTCTGGCCTACCGCGAGTTGCGCGAGCTTGAAATTAAGCTGCTCAAAGCCCTGCATGGTGAGAAACAACAGGTGCTTGACGTGAGCGAGCTTTCACGCATCGACGTGGATAAATTCTACGGCATTGAGGTTGAAGAATTCCCCGCGAAAATCGCAGAGGTTGCGCTGTGGCTGATTGACCATCAAATGAACATCCGCCTGTCGGAAGCATTCGGCATTTACTATGCGCGCTTGCCGCTCAAAAAATCTGCCCACATACACCATGACAACGCCCTGCGGCTTGACTGGAAAACCGTTATCGCGCCTGAGAAATTGAGCTACATGCTTGGCAATCCCCCGTTTATTGGCAAAACATATCAGGGTGAAGAACAGAAAAAAGATATGGCACTGGTGTTTCATGGTGTCAAAAATGCGGGGCTGCTTGATTATGTCGCTGCTTGGTATCTCAAAGCCGCGCAATACATCCAAAATACCAGCAT
>JAKFUW010000185.1 GCA_021732545.1 Alphaproteobacteria bacterium
GCGCTGGCGAGTCACTTGCCCATCTTTTAAATACAGCACCGGATAATTAAAATGCGAGACCAGATATTCATCGTGCGTGGCGAATAAAATGGTGGTGCCGATTTTATTGAGCGAGGTAAACAGATGCATCAGCCGCATGCTTAAAGCAGAATCAAGGTTGCCCGTTGGTTCATCGGCCAGAATCAGCGGCGGATTATTAATCACCGCGCGCGCAATCGCCACGCGTTGTTTTTGCCCGCCCGACAAATGCGGCGGCTTGACGTTGCGAAATTTCTCCAAGCCAATCCATGCCAGTAATTCATCGACTTTGGTATCAATTTGCTTGCGAGTTTCGCCAATCACTTTCAAAGGCAGCGCTACATTCTCAGCAACTGACAAATGATTGAGCAATTCATATTCCTGAAATACCGTGCCAATTTTGCGGCGCAATTGGGGTAGTTGCTCAGGTTTGAGTTTGGTCACGTTGTGGCCGAAAATCTCCAGCGTGCCATCGGTGGGCTGCAATGCAAGCGATAGCAACGATAGCAATGTCGATTTACCTGCCCCGCTGGAGCCTATCAAAAAGGTGAAGGATCCAGGCTCCAGATGCAACGACAGATGATCGATCACTGGCTTTCCTGCCACATATTCCATCAACACATTTTGGCAACGAATCATCTGCTCGACCTGACTTGGTTTTTTGTATATAGTCTGGTCTAAAGAATGCGTATGCTGGATGCAAGAAGCGTTTTGCGGTAAAAAGGATAGGGGGGTGCATGATTTTACAGTGCCCAAGCTGTAACACACGATTTTTGGTGAATTCATCGCTGATTCCAGCCGATGGGCGCGATGTGAAATGCGCCAAATGCATGCATCAATGGTTTGTGGATGGGCAGCCTCCTGCGGCTGATTACGCGGCGATGCCTCTGAAATCCGATCCTTTCATCGAGCCGGAACCTACCCATTTTATGCAAGCAAGGCTGGGAGATGACCATCCAGAAGCCACTAACGACGATGATTTGGAATATGCGTTTGAAGAAGAAGCGCCAGCTGCCCCCCCAGAAGAAATCCCCGAGGCGTTTCGTGGTGACTATCAGCCCTCGCATGTGCCTGTAGTGCCCGAACCTACCCCCAAGCCATTAATGCCGTTGGCGATTGCCGCGTGCGCGCTGCTGTTATGTGCTGGGTTAAGCGGATTGTTTGCCTTTCGCGATGCGTTGGCGCCATCCTTGGGCGGTGTCTATTCGGTGCTCGGCATGTCTGCCACCGATGGGCTTGCGCTGGCCGATGTGGACGTTCGCGCGCGCCCTTCGCGTAGCCGTGTGCGCTATGTGGTGGAGGGGGCTATTGTGAATGAATCGGACGCGCCGCGCGAGGTGCCGATTTTACGCATTGCCATGGTGGATAAAGAAGGCGAGTGGATTGCGATGCGCGAATATCAGGATAATACGATCGTGAAAGCGGGAGAATCTTATCCATTTAAAGCGGGTAATTTAGAAACAGCATTTGCGGATAAAGTCGATCATTTGTTGGTGGAAATTGGCAATGGTACGCAGCTGATGCTGCGCAAATAAACGCGATTATTAGGACAGGAGGATGTGTGGCGGAATTAAGCATACCGGTACTGTATTCGGCAGAAGATATCCGTGACCGGATTGATGAGCTGGCGCACGAAATTTCGCAAAATATGAGCGGCGAGGTGATGATTGTGTCGCTGCTGCGTGGCAGCTTTATGTTCACCGCCGATCTGATCCGCGCCATGTATCACATTGGCGTGCAACCGCAGATCGATTTTATGACGCTATCGAGCTATCAGGGTGCGCAAAGCACCCATGAAGTCACCATCAATCGCGATATTACCGATAGTGTGAGTGGCAAAACGGTGTTGATACTCGATGACATTCTAGAAACAGGGCGCACGCTTTCTTATGCCACCAAACTCTTAAAAGAGCGCGGCGCGAAAGAACTCAAAATTGCGGTATTGCTCGAAAAACCAGGCAAGCTCGATGTGGATGTGCGTGCCGATTTTGTGGGCTTCAAAGTGCCTGATAAATTTGTGGTAGGCTATGGATTGGATTACGATAATCACTACCGCGAATTGCCTTATATTGGGTATTTGGAGATACATTGATGTTAATGAGTCATGCCGCACTCGTTGCGGCATCTCCATCGAATATCGCACCAGACCCCGCAATGAATGCGGGGTGACAGCAAGTGAGCGCAGCAATTAGACCCAACCCGGAATGCTCTCGCATTTGAGCAGTTCTTCGTAAGTGGGTCGTGCACGAACCACCGACCATTGTGCACCATTCACCAGCACTTCAGGAATTAAAAGCCGCGTATTATAGGTGCCCGACATCACTGCGCCATAAGCACCTGCCGAGCGAAACGCAATCAGATCATCGGGTTTGAAATCTGGCAGCAAGCGGTCTTTGGCAAAAATATCGCTGCTTTCGCACACAGGGCCCACTACATCGGCGGGTGTTAGAGGCGTTGCATTATGCGCCTCACTCACCGGTACAATGGCGTGATAAGCATCATAGAGTGATGGTCGCATGAGATCGTTCATCGCGGCGTCAACAATGATAAAGCGGCGCTCGTGCGAATATTTGGAATAGATCACACGGCTGACCAATATGCCTGCATTACCCACAATCAGGCGGCCCGGTTCCAGAATAATTTTGGCACCCAATGGCGCGAAAATCTCTTTCACCACCGCGCCATAATCATGCGGCAAAGGTGGTTCGGATTCTTCGCAATAAGGGATGCCAAGTCCACCACCTGCATCAATCACAGAAATAATATGGCCGCCAGCGCGCAGTGTTTTCACAAATTCTGCAGCATGGCTATAGGCTTGGCGAAACGGCGCAAGCTGAGTCAGCTGCGAGCCGATATGCATGGAAATTCCCTGAAAGCGGATGCCTTGTAGCTGCTGGCTTTGCGCATACAATTCGAGTGCTTGCTGTATTGGTACGCCGAATTTATCATCTTTTTTTCCGGTCGAAATTTTAGCGTGGGTGATCGCATCCACGTCAGGGTTGATGCGGATGGCAACGGGTGCAATCTGTGATTTGCTTAAGGCAATTTCATTGAGGATATGTAGCTCGGCCTGCGATTCCACATTGAACTGGAAGATGCCGTGATCCAGCGCGAATGCCATTTCATCACGGGTTTTGCCAACACCGGAAAACACAATGGAATCCGCTGAAATTCCAGCGGCCAATGCGCGGCGAATCTCACCCGCTGATACCACATCGGCACCGGCACCCAAGCGCCCTAAGCTTGCGAGCACAGCGATGTTGGAATTGGATTTAACCGCAAAACAAATGCGAAAGTCACAGCCTTCTAAGCTATTGGCCAACACCCGATAATGTCGCGCCAGTGTTTGGCTGCTATAGCAATAAAAAGGGGTGCCAACGTGCGTTGCAAGCTCGCTGATCGCAACCTCTTCTGCATGCAACTCGCCATCTTTGTAATTAAAGTAATCCATAGCCGCCTTGTGTTGGTTGCTCTTGTTTTTTGTCGTCGGGTTTGATGTCGGATGGGCGCACCAGATCTTTTTTCAAGCCGCAGGCAGAAAGTGCAACGCAGATCACTAAAACACTGATTATTTTTATCATGATTGAATCCATTTTTGACGCGCGGCTGCAATGGCATCGCGCACGCATGAAGGTGCGGTGCCGCCGAAAGAGGTGCGCGAATTAACGGATGCATCGACAGACAGTACATTAAAAATATCCGCAGTGATGCGTGGTTCAATGCTCTGCATGTCGGCGAGCGATAATTCATCAAGCCTGCAATGTTGTTCCTCGGCGAGTTTCACGATACGTCCGGTGATATGGTGCGCCCCGCGAAACGCGATGCCGAGCATTTGCACCAACCAATCGGCGAGATCGGTTGCGGTGGAATAGCCGTGTTGGGCTGCCAGTTTCATCGCACCTTCATTCACGTCAAGCGATTCAATCATCCCGGTCATTGCGCTTAGGCAAAGCCCTAATTGGCGGCTGGCATCGAAAACGGTTCTTTGTCTTCTTGCGTGTCTTTATTATAGGCAAGCGGCAGTGCTTTGAGGGTAATCATCAGGCTGTTGCTGGAACCGATGATGCGTCCTGTTTTGCCACGTATGAGTTCTGCCGCATCGGGGTTGCGTTTTTGCGGCATGATCGATGAGCCGCTGGTGAAAGTTTCGGGTAGGCGCACAAAGCCAAACATCGGCGTGCTCCACAAAATTAATTCTTCGGCCAGACGCGAAAGATGCAGCGCGCACAGCGAAAATGCAGCAAGAGGTTCCAGCACAAAATCGCGATCGGCCACCGCATCGAGCGAGTTGGTCATCGGCGCATCAAACCCCAGTGTTGTTGCCGTCATGGTGCGGTTAATTTGGAAGGAGGTTCCAGCCAGTGCGGCAGCGCCCAGCGGGCACATGTTTACACGCGTGCGTGCATCGTGCAGGCGGTCACGGTCACGCCCAAACATCTCCACATAGGCCATCAAATGATGCCCCAGCGTAATAGGTTGCGCGGGTTGCAAATGGGTGAAGCCTGGCATGATGGTGGCGGCATGTTGCTGTGCGCGGGTGAGCAGCGCCGCTTGCAATAATTGCAGCAGACCATCCATTGCATCGAGCGAGTCGCGAACATAAAGCCTGAAATCGGTTGCCACTTGATCGTTACGTGAGCGCGCGGTGTGGAGCTTTCCAGCGGTATCACCGATGATCTCTGCTAGCCGCGATTCGATGTTCATGTGAATGTCTTCAAGCGCGGTTTTAAATTCAAAGTCACCTGATTCAATTTCCGTTAAAATGGTTTTTAATCCAGCTTCAATCTGTTGCGCTTCAGCGGCGGTGATAATCTTCTGCGCGCCCAGCATGGCGCAATGGGCGAGGGACGCGGTGATGTCTTGCTGGTAAAGTTGCCAATCAAACGAAATGGAAGGGTTGATGGCCGCAAACGCCTCGGCGGGCCCATGCGCATAATGCCCACCCCACATGGGGTTGGTTTGGGGGTTGGCAGCAGTTGAGGGTTGAACTGGTTTGGTTTTCGCCATAGGATGCCTTCATGATTCGTATGATACATATCCTGATTATGGCCATGATGGCAATGGTTTCTGCACAATCATTCGCAGCCTCTGCTGCATTTGATTCGATTGCGTTTGCGGATGTGGATGCGGCACCCAAAACGCTGCACGACTGGCAAGGCAAAGTGGTATTGGTGAATTTGTGGGCAACGTGGTGCGCACCGTGTCTGGAGGAACTCCCCGTGCTTGCAACGCTACACAAACACTATCAGTCGCAAGGGTTTGAGGTGGTGGCCATCTCGCAGGATGCGGCGGGTTTAAAAGTGGTGAAGCCATTATTTGCTAACCGCAAGATTGATCTGCCGATTTACACCGATGCACAAGGCGCGTTTTTTTCGGCGTTGCAATTACAAGGTTTGCCGATGAGCTATTTGCTCGATCGTAATAATGCGGTGGTGAAAATATACCAAGGCAATCAGGAGTGGTTGAGCAAGGACATTGCCAAAGATATTACGAAGCTATTAAGCTCCCCAGCATCGGTGCCACAAAAGTAGGCTGCGCACCCGCTTGGTCGCACAGGCTTTGCAGGCTAACGTCATCAGGGATGGTGCCATGCTCGCTTTTTAAAATGCCGCCAGTGATTAACAGCGAATCGATACCCGCGTGATTGGCTCCCATAATATCGGTGAGCAGATTATCGCCGATGGCGAGCGTGCGTGCAGGGGCAATGCCCGATGCGGCAAACGCTGTTTCATACACCAAAGGATATGGCTTGCCGACATAGGTGACTGATCCGCCCATTTCTTCGTAGCGCCGCGCCACCCACCCTGCGCACCACATGCGCGTGCCATCTTGTTTCACCACTTCCATGTCAGGGTTGATGCAGATGAGTGGTAAACGGGCTTTCAGCAAGCGATTTAACGTTGGAAGAATATCATCGGTACTTTGAAAATCCTGCTCAAATCCTGCGTTCAAAACAAACGCTGCATGGGCTGCGATATCGGTTTTTTCATAGGGTAAATCGGCGATGACATCTTCGTCTTTGCTAGGCCCCAGATAATAATAATGTAATCCCCATTGATTGGAGCGCGCGAGCATATCGTGGGCGGCTTGGCCAGAAGTGATCAGTGTATCATAGTAGCTATCGGTGATGCCAAGGCGCTCCAACGTTTCCAGCACTTTTTCGGTTTTGCGCGGTGCGTTGGAGATCAACACGATTTTTTTATGATGGCGGCGAAGTTCTTTGAGTGTTTCAATCGCGCCATCATACAGCGCGGTGCCATCATGCAATACGCCCCACAGATCGATGAAAAACGCATCATAGCGCAAGGCCAACGCTTCGAGTGATTCTGGCAACGTAAAGGACATGGCGCGGTTGTGGCTGATTTTAATTTTTTTTGCAAGATGTTGGTTGCTAGAATTTGGATTGTTGATAGAATCACATGTATGAAAATCTTTTATACAGCTATTTTGTTTTTGATGTTGCAGACCTTCGCGCAGCCTGTAGCGGCCGCACCCTTTGTTGCAACCTATTGGGGCGAACAATGGAAAACGCATGAGTTTGCGCTTAATTTCAATTATTGGCGTGAAGATGAAACGATGATTCTACACGTTAAAAACGGTGAATTGCTCTGTTATGCAGGCGGAAAAGCCACTAATTTGTGGGATTATGATTTGATTCCGATTGTGAATAAAATCTGGGAGTATAATGGCACGCAAGATATGAAAAATGTGGATAGCGAATTTTCCCCTAAGCTATTTGCTAATACTGATAAACCTGAGCCTGGCATTGTGTTGATGCGTTATTATGACCCGACAATGGATTCGCTACATCATAATCGCTATGATTTAACAGGTAACCCTGAGCTGGTGAAACATGTCAACGAAACCGCAAAGCGTTATTGTGCTGGCGAGCGGGCGCCAGAATCCAAAACCAAGAAAAATGAAGATCCGCACCAGTTTGATGGCAAAATTCCAGACCCCAGCCGCCAGAGTATTTAGGCGGCGCTCATTGGCTGTTGTCCTGCCAGCACTTGATCAATCAAGGCGCAGGTTTCCGCGCGGCCATAGAGCGAGATAAATGAACCCATGCGCGGCCCTTGTTCTTGCCCCAATAAAATTTCATAGAGGGTTTTGAACCAGTCGCGCAGATTCGCGTAACCATGGTTTTTGCCCACGGTAAACACTTCGGTTTGTAAGGCTTCGGTATCCGCATCGGCGGGGGCGGCGATAATCGCAGATTTTAGCTCATTCAGCGCCGCTTGTTCAGCCGCATTGGCAATGCGATAGTGCTTTGCGGGTTTTACAAAATCATGATAATAACGCACGGCATAGCCGACCAGTTGATCCAGTAGCGGGTTGCCTTCGGGCGAAGCGTGAGGCGCATAGCGCGAGATGAATCCCCATAAAATGGCAGGGTCTTCCGGGTTGCAGGCGCATGCCAGATTCAGCAATAAATTAAAACTCAAACCCGATATATCAGCGGCAGGCGGCGTGCCTGAATGGATATGCCATGCGGGGTTGTCTTGTTGTTCGGGTGCAGTTTGCTCCGGATATTTTGTCAGCCATGTCAGATATTCATCGACGTTTTTGGGGATCACATCAAAGTGCAAGCGCTTGGCTTTGCGCGGCGATTGGAACATATAAAGCGACAAGCTCTCGGGCGTGCCATAGCTTAGCCATTCGTCAATCGTCAGGCCATTGCCTTTGGATTTTGAGATTTTCTCACCCTTATCATCCAAAAATAATTCATAGTTAAATTGCTCGGGCGGCGTATTGCCCAAAATGCGGCAGATGGCGGAATATAAATTGGCGCTAGCTAAATGGTCTTTGCCATACATTTCATAATCCACACTGAGTGCTGCCCAGCGCATTCCCATATCGGGTTTCCATTGCATTTTCACGCGGCCACCAGTGACGGGTGAGGTGATCTCGGTGCCATCTTCATCATCGAAGGTGATGGTTCCAGCTTGCGCATCAATCTGTTTCATCGGCACATACAACACGCGGCCAGTGCTTGGCGAAATGGGCAGGAATGGCGAATAAGTTGCCTGGCGTTCTGAGCCCAGCGTGGGAAGCATCACCTTCATGATTTTATCATAAGCGGCAAGCGCACGCAGCAACGTGGCATCATAGACGCCACCCGCATAAAGGTCGGTGGCACTTTTAAATTCATAATCAAACCCGAAGCGATCGAGGAACGCGCATAGCCGTGCATTCATATGGTGGCCATAGCTTTCGTGCGTACCAAAGGGGTCGGGTACTTTGGTTAAAGGCTTATGCAAATAATGGTTTAGCATCTCTTGATTAGGTAAATTTTCTGGCACTTTGCGCATGCCGTCCATATCATCGGAAATGCAAAAGAGTTTGGTGGGGATATCCGACAGGGTGGTGAAGGCATGGCGCACCATGCTGGTGCGCGCCACTTCGCCAAAGGTGCCGATATGCGGCAAACCTGAGGGGCCATATCCCGTTTCAAACAGCACATAGCCTTTCTCAGGCGGTGCGTTTTGATAGCGTTCCACTAGCTTGCGGGCTTCTTCAAATGGCCAGGATTTAGGGTGCGCGAGATCAATCATCTGTCATTCATAACAGTCGCGCCTTGGTTTCGCAATAAGTCTTGAGTATAAGTGACGGAATTTAAGGCATAACAAAAGATGATGTCCTCAAGCCTTTCATTTTTTGTTTGTTTTTGGTGAAAGCTTCCATTACTAACAAGCGTAATGATCCGTTGGTTTTGCACAGATGCGCATTGACGGATTGTCATCAGGCGACAGGCATGATTCAAATGCCCACTTAAGATTTAAAACCAAAAACGATGGATTATCGGTATCATGAGCATGATTTCAGCGCGATATTTTCTGGCTATTTCCACCATTTTGATCACAAGTTTTGCGCTAAATGCTCAAGCCGAAGGTGTCTATTTGTTGCAGCTTGGTTCGTTTGAAAAAAAAGAAGAAGCCAACGCCAAATGGCAATCGCTGCGGGGTAAATATCCGCAGCTGTTGGGTGAGCTTAATGTTCGTCTGCAAGATGTCACCTTGCCACCGGATAATTTTACCGTCTATCGCACCCAAGCCGGTGCGCTCAAAAGCCGCGCCAATGCGCAATCGATCTGTGATCGCCTGACTCAAGGCGGCGATGAATGTTATGTGGTGGAAACCGCAATGGTTGCGTCATCATCGGATGAACTCAAGCGCACCCCGCCGATTGAGCAAGAACCTACTTTTACAACGCGAGCAGAATCGCCCAAAGCATCAGCGCCAACGCCATCTGACATTCCAAAAGCCCTGCCCGCACCTGATGTGGTGATCCCTGCGGTTGCGGCCACTGATTCTTCGGCAAAGCTTCCTTTTGGAGTAGTCGGCATCGCACCATCGTTAGCGAAAGCACCCGAGTCTGCCAAAGCGGCAATATCTTCAGCTCCCGCGATACAATCTGCGGTTGATGCGCAAACGCCTGTACCCCCATTGGTCACGGTACCATTGGTGAATCAAGCTGAAGTGCCAGTGTCGCCTGCGCCCTCTACACGAATCTTATCATCGAAAGAAGCCAAGCTTCAAGCACGCAAGCAGTTAGATAAAATCCCGGAATCTGCGATCCCAACATCCGCACCCACTTCGGTTTTGGAGGTTCCCGTCACTCAAGCGGCTGCGCAAGCTCTCGTTGCACCTGAAGCTGATATACCGGTTGCTGAGCCTGAAGAAGAAGCCAGTTTCTGGTCTACGGTAGGATCACTCGATCCGTTTTCTGATGATGAAACGCCAATTGAAAACGAAAAGACGCCTGAGCTTGCACCTTCGATTCGTCCGCAAGCGGTGGATATACCTGCGCCGCCCCCGGTTGATAGCGCGATATCTTCCCTTATCGATCAAATTGAATTTATAGATGGCGCACCAACTTCTTCGGTTTCGACAGCACCAGTGACTGCGGCGCCGATCCTCCCCGATTTACCACCACCTCCACCTGTTTCAGCGGGAGCCAACATTATCATTGCGCAAACGCCACCCACCGTTGCCATACCCGTTGCCGCAGCAACGCCGATACCCGTTACACCTGTAATACCTCCACGTCCCGATCTGCCGCCACCGCCGCCTGTTTCGTCTCAACCTGTCATACCTTCAGTGGCGGATGTAAGCGTATCCGAAGCGGTGCCGGTACCATTGTCGCAAGATCCCATTGTTGAACCTATTATCCCCGCGCGCCAAACCTACACGCCCCCTATGTCGATGGGCTTGCCTAGCCAGCAAACACCGGGTCGCAAAAGCTTGTGGGCACAGATCAGCTACTTCCCCGATCAGCAAGCGGCGCTCGCCTATTGGGAGAATTTCCGAAAAGCCAATCCCACCTTCCCGGCAGTTCGCGTGCGCATTACCAACCCCTATGCCATCCAGTCTTCCACGCCGCAAGTCTCGCTGCGGGTGGGGCCGTTTGATCGTGGCGATTACGTGAAAGATATCTGCGACGAAGTGGAAACGCAGGAGATTTTTTGCAAAGCCGTCACCGATCTGGGCGAATCGACCACGGCGCGCACCAACCGCGATCGGATGACGTCGCGCTATGAAAGCTATTATGGTTCTGGCAGTCAATCGGCCACCGAAATGTATTGGGTGCAGTTGGGTTCGTTCCTGAGTCCTGGCGATGCCAAAAACGCATGGGCGCAGATGGCGCAAACCTATTCGCCCGCGCTCAACGGCCTAGACCCCAACGTGGCGCCTCCGGTGATGAGCAGCTCCATGCAGAGCATCTATCGCCTGCGCTCAGGGCCATATCCGTTGCGCAACAAGGCCGATGAGCTCTGTGGCCGCCTGCGCACCAAAGGAAGCAATTGTTTGATTGTGTTTAGCAGGTAGCTACCAGTCGCCAGTTACCAGTCGCCAGTTACCAGATTTTAGTTCTCAGATATACGCGCCACTTACTGGCGACTGACCACTGACGACTGAAGACTTTCTCATCAGAATGCATAAAATTGTATTTATTTTATAGCGCCCCCAATTCCCTTTTATGTTAAAATCACGATTAATATATTGATTTTATTTAAATAATCTTGATTTTAAATCCCGCACACACCCTCCCCAACTCCCAGCCATTGTCATCAAATCGTAACATGGGAGTGATAGTATCGGTAAGGTAAGGAGAAAGTGTGAGATATGGCGCATCCATCAATTTTTGATCCCCCTGTAAATGGTGTAGTGATTCCGAAGGGTAGTGCCCAGGCGCCCACCGCAAGACGCGCTGATCCACTAACCGCCATTGCTAGGCAGCAACGCGCGGCATGGATAGATCCATTAGATGTCGATTTTACTGATCGATATAAAATCGGCACCCCAGAATTAGAAGAGGCCAGAAAAATAGCCGCAACATTGCGTGTTCGTTTAAAAAGCGAATTAGCCAATCCTATCAGCTCACTGATTTTGATGAAACCACCCGCGCAAAAGGAATGGCTGGATAAATTTTACGAGTAATT
>JAKFUW010000053.1 GCA_021732545.1 Alphaproteobacteria bacterium
CTTGGATACCGTGTATGGCGGATTAGGCAATGACAGCATTTTATATACCACCTCAACCGAACGCTTGAACCTGAATGGCAATGATGGCGCGGATTCTCTCACCGGCGGATCGGCGGCGGACATTCTGGCAGGGGGCGTGGATGCGGATGTGATTGTTGGCGGCGCCGGCGCAGACACGATTTATGGCGCGAATGGTGCTGTGGGTGCGATTGATGGTGCAGACACCATTGAAGGTGGCGATGGCAATGATTTGATTTATGGCAATGCTGGAAGCGATAGCATCACGGGATCAACGGGTGATGATACGATTTATGGCGGGCTGGGCGACGATTTCATCAACTTCAGCACCAGCAGCGGCATTGTTACGGCATTTGGCCATGATGGGAATGATAGCATCGCGAGTGGCATCTGCCCTGATACCCTCACTGGGGGTGCGGGCGCTGACCGTTTGACCGGCGGTATCAATGGCGATCATTTCGTGTATCTGGCTCTCACCGATTCCACCACTGCCGCGCGCGATCTGATTACCGATTTCACCGTATTTCAGGATAAAATCCAACTGACAGGCTTGGGCTTTACTGGCATTGCGGCCACCGCATCGGGAACCGTTTTGGGCTTTTCAACCACAGCAGGCGTCACCAGCATTGTGAATGCAGCAGGCACCTTCGCGATTGATTTATCGGGCACCGTGGCGCTCACCGCTGGCGATTTTGTGTTTTAAACTCTCTTGGGTTGATTCCTTGCCGCTTGCGGCGTTCTTTCTTTTGTCATTCCCGCGCAGGCGCTTGCGCCGGAGGCGGGAATCCATCTTACCATTTTCGCCAGCCTTGAAAGAGATTCCTGCCTTCGGCGCTCACGCGCCTCGCAGGAATGACGCGCTTTTAACTTAAACTTGGCTAAAATGCGCCTAAAAAATTAACAAAATGTTAATATAATCCCTCTAATGTTAATTGATAAGAAGTAAAAAACAGGAGGTGCAACATGACGGGATTTCCTCAGGAGATCACGGTGGTTCTGGGGAAATCTCAGGCCAAGCTGATGACGCAAGAGCAATGGGGGGTGTTTGATGTTTTTCGTAAATTAATTATGGAAAGTAATCAGGACATGCAAAATGGCATGGGTATCAGGCTAGCGCGGCCATTTTATGAGCGCTTTGCCATGCATTTATTGATGTTTGATGACATCTTCCGCGATTTTGACATGCCCAGTGAGAAGAATGAAATTGGCTTGCAAATCCTCAGCCATATTAAATCGCATTTGGTGGGTAAACATTATCATAAAATCACCTCGCGTGATGATGGTGTTCATTCGATTATTACCATCGAAAAAGCGCTGATGCATCGCGTGCTCACGCGCCGTGCCGAACGAGGCTCCATCGAAGCGCATTTAAAGCGCCTTTATATTACCAAGAAGTTTGAGCAAGAAGGCACGAATTATCGGTTTCATTTTAAAACCGATGCCGAGCATGTGTTGATGCGTGAAGCGTTGGCTTACGCGTCGATGACCGAGGTGTTGCAAACCTCGCAGCGCGAAGAAAGCCGCGAGATTGGCTGCCGTTTGGCCAAAGAAAATTATACCCGCATGATGATCGCGCATCACATTCTCGATACGCGCGATGGGTACTGCATGAAAGGCGAGGTGCTCGACACGGTTCGTAACGTGTTGCGCGCGCTTGATCGCGATTCAAATGGGTTATTGTCGCTTCAAAAAGCCAGCGACCGTTTGCCAGAAGATGTCCCGATCGAAAAATATCCGCTATTGTGGGCGAAGCTGCGTTCCTATGATGCTAATGGCGATGGTTATCTGACCGCGCAAGAACAAAATCGCCTGAAAGAAGCGATTGCGCTACTGGTGCAGCGTGGCATTATTTTTGACCTCGATGGTGATAATATCATCACCTTCGAAGAAGCCGAGCAGGTCTTGAGCAAAGAGCTGCCGATGTGTCATTAGGAAGTTTCTAGGGGCTAGAGTCGAGAGTCGAGTATAGGCTGTCATAACGGCAGGCGTAGCCGCGCCGGTATCTGGTTATGTTGTTCAGGAACCAGACCCCGGTGTGCTGGCGCAACCGGGGCGACAGTGACTATAGCTAAATCTCCGCCAGCGCACCTTGCGTTTGCAGCTGCCATAATTTCGAATAATGGCCATCGATACCCAGTAACTGAGCATGAGTTCCGTCTTCAATGATACGGCCTTTATCGAACACCAATATCCTATCCATCTGCGAGAGGGTAGAAAGCCTGTGCGCGATGAGAATCGTCGTGCGGCCATCCATCAAGCGGTGCAGGCTATGCTGAATCTGATGTTCAGTGACCGAATCGAGCGCAGCGGTGGCTTCATCGAGCATGAGTATTGGCGCATTCTTCAAAATGGCCCGCGCAATCGCGATGCGCTGGCGCTGCCCGCCCGATAGCTTGATACCGCGCTCACCGACCATGGTGGCATAGCCTTGCGCTTGCGCAGTGATAAATTCGTGACAATAGGCTTGCTTGGCGGCGTCAATCACCTCCTCATCGGTAGCATCGGGGCGGGCATAGCGAATATTATCCATCAGGCTGCGATGAAACAGCGAGGTATCCTGCGGAATGAACGCAATAGCGCGGTGCAGCGAGCTTTGCGTGACGGCGTTGATATTTTGACCGTCGATTAAAATCGCACCATGATTGACATCATAGAGTCGCAAGATTAAATGCACAAAGGTGCTTTTGCCACTGCCTGAAAACCCAACCAGCCCAACCTTTTGTCCTGCGGGAATAGTCAGAGTTTGATCGCTGAAAAGTGGTGGTTGGTTTTCATATGAAAATTCCACGCGCTCCAACTTAATTTCGCCTTCATGCACCACGAGTTCTTTGGCATCGGGCGCATCAACCAACGTATGCGGCGCCTGCAAGATACTGATGGCCTGGCGCGCCACTCCCATCTCCGAGAAAAAATTGGGAATCAGCGCGCTGTTATGCCAGATAAAAAACATGATGTTGAAGGTGGCATAAAAAATATAGACAAAATCGCCCGCCGTCAGCAACCCCTCGCGCCAGCCTTCCACCATTGCAATGCCCACCAGCATCAGCACCACCGCGATGCCTGCATCCTGAATCCAGCGCACCAGCGTGATACGCCACAACATGGCGCCATGGCTGTGTTGCTCGGCATCTTGCAGGGGTTGGATACTGGCTCGTTCATGCCGAAAGGCCGCAAACAGCCGCACGGTGTTGTTGTTGGAAAGGCTATCGACAATCTGCCCGCTCAGGCGATTGCGATCTTCGGAATTAGCAGACGATAATCGGCTGACGCTGCCCACGGTAATCAACGTCATGCCGATGTGAAACACCACCCACACAAATAACATCAGCGTAATCGGCACCGACACAATTGCCATCACCGCAAGTGAGGCGGCAAGCATAGCGATGGTGCCAATAATTTGCCACTGCACAAAGAAAAACAGGCTTTGAAAGGTGCGTGGTAAATCATTGACCTTAGCAGCAAGTGCCCCCGCAAACTGGTTGGTGAAATAATGGTGGCTGTGATGGAGCACATAATCAAACGCCTTCATGCGGATGGCAGCGTGGATGCGCGGATAGGCACGGTTGCCCAACATCTCCTGCCCGCGAAAGCCCGCCATCATCAGGCCGTAAGCTGCCCACGCGCAAAACATCATTACGCCGATCGCGTCCCAGATAGTCGCCGCCGTCACATCGTCGCGGATCACGATATTCACCACCTGCCGAATGATGTAGGGCACATACGCACTTTCGATCATCAGGCAGATTGGTGACAACAGAATCAGCACACATGCCAGCCGATGCGGACGCATGAAATGCCAGAAGAAAGCGCGAAGGGAGTGAGTGGGCATAATGAGTTTCGGGTTGTTGGTTTCAGGTTTTAAGAAGAAATTAGTGAGACATACTATCCTGTCACCCCGTGCTTGTCACGGGGTCTGGTGCTGCATCCGATGGAGGTGCCGCAACACGTGCGGCATGACACTATCGCTGGTGACTAATGACTGGCAACTGGTGACTCTCTTTTCATCCACCCTCACCATCTGCAATGAAAGCCCATCACTCGTTCGTCAGATTCGCTTTGATGGCGCGTTGCAGATTATCGGCGTCGGGCGAGGTGGTGGAGTTGAAATAATCAATCAACTCGCCCTTAGTGCTCACCAGATATTTATGGAAGTTCCATTTGGGAGCGCCCACCAATCCTTTTTGCGCGCGAGCCCATTTATAAAAGGGGTGGGCATCATCGCCGGATATCACGGCCTTTGCTGCCAGCGGAAAGGTGACGCGGAATTTTGATTCGCAGAATTTTTTGATCTCACCATTCGATCCCGGTTCTTGGCCGCCAAAATCATTCGATGGCACACCGATAATCACCAGCCCTTGATCGTGATAGGTTTCATACAATTTTTGCAGTCCCGCATATTGGCCGGTAAATCCACATTCCGATGCGGTGTTCACAATCAGCAGCAATTTGCCTTTATAATCGGCCAGCGGCATTGGCTCGCCTGCGATGGTTTCAAAGCTGAAATCATAAGCAGTTTTAGGTGCATCGGTTGCAGCATGCGCCATGCTTGCGCCGAACAAAACAGCGGTGATGCAGCGGAATAATTGTTTCATGAGGAGTCCTTTTGTGAATGTCACTCCGTGACAAGCACGGGGTGACAGCTTTAAATTAGGAGAAAATTTGAACTATGCAAGCTCTGTCGTGCGTTGTAGCGAATCATAAATGGATTCGGCGGCCATCGCGGCATTGCCCGATTGCGTGATGGGGCGACCAATCACCAGATAATCGGCTCCACGTTCCATCGCTTCATAAGGCGTCATGATGCGTTTTTGATCGCCTGCATCGGACGATTCGGGGCGGATACCAGGCACAATCAGTTTAAAATCATGGCCACATACTTTGCGAATCGCGGTGATTTCATAGGGGCTACAGACCACACCATCGAGCCCTGCGCTTTGCGCTAAATCGGCCAGGCGCAGCACATGGTCATCGAGTTTATCGCGCACGCCAATGATGCTTAAATCGTCTTGGTCCATGCTGGTGAGCACCGTGACCCCAATAATCATCGGGCGTTGCTGACCGGTGGTTTGCGCCACCTCGTCGGATGCTTCGATGGCAGCGCGCAGCATGGCGCGTCCGCCCGATGTGTGCACCGTCATCATAAATGTATTGATGCCAGCGGTGGCACGAATCGCGCCCGCCACGGTGTTGGGGATATCGTGGAATTTGAGATCGAGAAAGACCGGCACGCGCATGTCGGTAATCAGCCGCACGCCATCGGCACCATGAGCCGTGAAATATTCCAGCCCCAATTTAATGCCGCCTACATGGGGTTTAATCGCTTTAGTCATGGCTTCGGCGGCCCACATATCGGTGGTATCCAGCGCACAGATAATCGGATTTATAGCTTTGGTCACATTCACCTCACAGGTTCTTATCACTCTTATTACACCATAATGCGGTTAAAATAGACTGAATTTTTGATGGGCTTTAGCCTTCATTTGCCTCGAATTTTCGGAGCATTTGAGAGGCAAACATACCGTGTTCACAAAACGGGCCCCTTAAGCCTTATACATCCAGCTCGTGGTCACGCGTTGCTTTTGCTCGAAGGCATCAATGTTGGCGACTTTTTGCATCGTAAGACCAATATCATCGAGTCCGTTCATGAGGCAATGTTTGCGGAACGGATCAATCTCAAACGCATATTCCATGTTAGCGGCGCGGATGGTTTGCGCATTCAAATCAATCGTCACATCGCTTTGAGCTTCGCTCGCCACTTTCATCAGCGCATCGACCTGCGCTTGTGGCAAGGCAATCGGCAGAATACCATTTTTGAAGCAATTATTATAAAAAATATCGGCAAAACTCGGGGCGATGACGCAGCGAATGCCAAAATCCAGCAGTGCCCAAGGCGCATGCTCACGGCTTGATCCACAGCCAAAATTATCGCCAGCAATCAGGATTTCGGCGTGTGTGTATGGCTCGCGGTGCAACACAAAATCGGTCACCTTATTGCCCGCGACATCGTAACGCATTTCATAAAATAAACCCTTTGCAAGGCCAGTGCGCGCAATGGTTTTTAAAAACTGCTTAGGGATAATCATATCGGTATCGATATTGACAATCGGCAGCGGCGCTGCAACGCCAGAAAGGGTGGTGAAGGGGGTCATGGTTTTTTCAGTCGTTAGTGGTTCATCTCTACTCTTGTCATTCCTGCGGAGGCGCTTGCGCCGTAGGCAGCAATCCCTCTAGACACCTGCGCGAGCAGTGACAGAGATTCCCGCATTCGCGGGAATGACGGCTTTGTTTACGTTCTCCACGGATCATTAGGATCCAGTGGCAGTGGATTTTTTGGGTTCGCAGGCGGTTGATCAAATCGACTCGCCCATTGATCTTGTTTTTTCTTGCGGCTAAATAGCGCCATTAATTTCTGCCAGAAGGTCATGTTACGCCCAATCTCTCACATCCGTCAGATGCCCCTTAATCGCGGCGGCGGCGGCCATCGCGGGCGACATCAAATGCGTGCGACCACCGCGCCATTGGCGGCCTTCAAAATTGCGATTCGAGGTGGAAGCGCACCGCTCACCAGGTTCTAATTTATCGGCGTTCATCGCCAGACACATGCTGCATCCGGGTTCGCGCCATTCAAATCCTGCCTCAATAAAAATCTTATCCAAGCCTTCTTTTTCGGCCTGTTCTTTCACCAAGCCCGAACCTGGCACCACCATGTCGAGTTTGATGTTGGCTGCCACTTTGTGCCCTTTGGCAATTTTAGCTGCTGCACGAAAATCTTCAATTCGGCCATTGGTGCACGAGCCAATAAAGACTTTATCGATGCTGATATCTTGTAATTTAGTGCCAGCCACCAAGCCCATATAATCGAGCGAACGGGTAACGGCGTCGCGCTTATTGCCTTCAAAAGACTCAGCTGCGGGAACGCTCGCGGTAATCGGTAACACATCTTCAGGGCTGGTGCCCCACGTCACTTGCGGCGCGATGTCGGCGGCGTTGAGGGTGATGGTTTTGTCATAGACGGCGTCGGCATCGGTGAGCAGGGAGCGCCAG
Organism: Alphaproteobacteria bacterium; assembly: GCA_021732545.1. Lineage (GTDB taxonomy): Bacteria > Pseudomonadota > Alphaproteobacteria > Rickettsiales > UBA3002 > JAKFUW01. The sequence continues at coordinate 7,063 of JAKFUW010000053.1, forward strand.
TAAGCGGTGGCCTCATCCCAGATTTTATCGGGGGGCGACATGGGGCGGCGTTTGAGGTAGGTAAATGTCACTTCATCAGGCGCGATCAGGCCAGCGCGTGCGCCCGCTTCGATGCTCATATTGCACACTGTCATCCGGCCTTCCATGCTCAGGCTTCGGATGGCATCGCCTGCATATTCAATCACATAGCCGGTGCCGCCAGCAGTGCCCAGCTTGCCGATGATGGCCAGCGTGATGTCTTTCGCAGTTACGCCGTTTGGCAGATCGCCATTGACCTGCACCAGCATGTTTTTGGCGCGTTTTTGGATGAGGGTTTGGGTGGCGAGCACATGTTCCACTTCCGAAGTGCCGATGCCGAATGCCAGCGCGCCAAATGCGCCGTGGGTGGAGGTGTGTGAATCACCGCAGACAATGGTGGTTCCGGGTTGGGTGAAGCCTTGCTCAGGGCCCACAATATGCACAACACCTTGGCGTTTATCGTCCATCTTAAAATATTGCACACCAAATTCGGCGCAGTTTTTCTCCAGCGTTTCGACTTGGATGCGTGATTCTTCTTCTTTGATGCCGTGTTTGCGGTCGGGCGTGGTGGGCACGTTATGATCGGCCACAGCCAGCGTGGCATCGGGGCGGCGCACCGTGCGGCCCGTGGTACGCAATCCTTCAAATGCTTGCGGGCTGGTCACTTCATGCACCAGATGACGGTCGATATAGAGCAAACACGTGCCGTCATCGGCCTCATGCACCAAATGCGCTTCAAAGATTTTATCATAGAGGGTTTTGGGATGTGTCATGCGTTGGTTTGACAGTATTTTTAAGCAAAAAGCAAGGTGGAGTTATAAAAAATAATAGACAGTTTATGTATGTTTTTGTAATATACAAATATGGTTGATTTATGGAAGAAGCCGCTGGAATTTGAGTGGGATGATGGCAACCTGCACAAGAGTAGGCACAAGCACGGCGTTTCCACTCAGGAGGCAGAAGGTGTTTTCTACAATGAGCCGCTGATTATCGCGGAAGATATTAAGCATTCGGCTAACGAGCAGCGCTATTTGGCGCTGGGAAAAACTCATGTGGATCGTCGTTTATCGGTTGTGTTTACCATGCGAAAACATCATATCAGGATCATTTCGGCTCGTCCGATGGATCGCAGAGAAAGGAGTATCTATGAAGAAGCTTAAAAAAATCCCTGCTTTTGCAAGTGAACAAGAAGAGGCGGAGTTTTGGTTAACGCACAGCACGGTTGACTATGTGGATTGGAGCAAAGCCAAAAAGGTGCGGATGCCGAACCTGAAGCCCTCGACCAAAACTATTTCGTTGCGGTTGCCTGAATTTTTGCTTGAAGACATCAAGATTATGGCCAATCGCAGGGATGTGCCTTATCAATCGCTGATTAAAATGATGCTGGCTGATGCGGTTTCACGGAAATCATAGTGGTTAGAGTCGAGAGTCTGGAGTCGAGTGAGCAAGATAAGATTTAAGTTGACACAGATAGGGTGTCTGCCATCCTTTTCTCGACTCTCGACTCTCGACTCTCGACTCTCGACTCTCGACTCTCGACTCTCGACTCTACTCAGCAGCCTTTTTAGCTTTCACTTTTTTCTCTTTAGGCGCTTTTTCAACTTTTACTTTGTTGACTGAAGCGGCTTTGCGCTCTGCACGAGCCTCTTGGCGCGCTTCTTTTTTCGCGGCCACTGCATCCATATCGGTTTTACCCAGATCCATTTTCTCGCGGATACGCGCAGCCTTACCAGTACGGCCACGAAGGTAATATAATTTAGCGCGGCGCACATCGCCTTTGCGGATTAATTCTACCGAATCAACGCGTGGGCTAAACAGAGGGAAAATACGTTCCACACCTTCGCCATTGCTCAATTTGCGCACGGTGAATGCGGTGTTGAGGCCGCGATCGCTACGCGCGATGCAGATGCCTTCAAATGCCTGAATACGCTCGGTGGTGCCTTCGACGATTTTCACATTTACTTTCACAACGTCGCCTGCGTCAAACGCATCGAGTCTGCGGGCGGCAACGGCTTTATCTACGAGTTCTTTTTCCAGCGTTTGAATAATATTCATGGTTTTTTCCTTTTTATATATCTCTCCCAAAGGTCTGGACGGCGAGCCTGAGTCACGTTCTCAGACTGTTGCAAGCGCCATTGCTCTATCTTGGCATGATGACCAGAGAGCAAAATATCAGGCGCTGCAAGCCCTTCCCAAATGGGTGGCCTACTATAGTGAGGATGTTCCAACAGTAAAGCATAATCTGCGTGAAGACCAAAACTTTCCTGCTCCAGCGATTCCGGCTCGCCAATCACGTTTGGCAACAGGCGCACGCACGCATCGAGCAGCGCCATCGCTGCAATTTCACCGCCTGTCATCACAAAATCGCCTAGTGACACCTCAAGCGGTTGATATTTTTCAATAACTCGCTCGTCGATAGCTTCAAAGCGGCCGCACAGGAGGATGAGGTATCTGGTATTTGGTATTTGGTATTTGGTGTTATTTTCACTAAATACCGAATCCTGAACACCAAATCCTTCTGTCAGTTCTACGCACAATTCCTGATCCATCCTCACCCCGCGCGGGGAAAAATAAATTAGCGTGGCATCAGGGGTTTGTTCCAATGCTTTGGCAATCGCCGCATCAATCACCTGCGCCAGCATCACCATGCCCGCGCCGCCGCCATAAGGCGAATCATCGACTACTTGATGTTTGCCGATCCCAAAATCGCGGATATTGAGGCAATCATAGCTCCAGATACCCGATTCCAGCGCGCGGCCGATCAGTGAATGGCCGAGTGCGCCTGGAAACATTTCGGGAAATAGCGTGATGATGGTGGCGTGAAGGTGCGGAGAGGTATTATTCATTTTCGATGGCCTTTACCACCTCGGGCAACACAATTTCGATGCGTTTGGCGACTACATCCACCACGGGAAAAATAGCATCATTGAACGGGAAAAGTTCGGTGTCGCCGTTCGCCAGTTCAATTTCGGCAATATCGCCCGCGCCATAATTATGCACCGATTTTAACTGGCCATAAGCAGCGCCATCGGCTGTGAATACCGGCAATCTCTCAAGGTCGGAGTAGTAATATTCGCCAGCATCCGGTGCGGGCAGGGCAGAGCGATCGACGCCAAGCTCAGTGCCGCGCAATTTATCAGCCATGTTGCGGTCGGTGATGCCTTCAATGGTGGCAAGCAACAGCCCCGCACTTTCACCGATCATTTTCATAGGGTACGGTTTGCCAGCTGCATCGCGCAGCACACCATAAACCAGCACATCATCAGGGTTTTGAGTAAAGGGCTTGATTTTCACTGCGCCGCGCACACCATGCGAGCTGGTGATGACGGCGAGTATTACAAACGAAGAAGCGCTCACACGGCCACCATCAGGTGCCCAAATAAGCGCCAACCACTGCGAATGCTAATCCTGCTAATGCAAATGCTAAAGACATATCGTTTTTCCTTTACGCTGCGGGTGCTTCTTCGGCGGGAGCTTCCGCTTCAACGGCGGGAGCCTCTGCGGCTTCTTTCGCAGCTTGTGCGGCGGCTTTTTCAGCTTCGATAGCAGCCGCCGCTTCAGCAGCGATTTTTTCAGCCGCAGCGGCTTCATTTTCAATGCGAAGTTCGGCGCGGGTTTTCTTTTTAGGATCGCGGCGGGTTTTGACGGGCTTGTGCGATACATCCAGCGGCTTTTCAACCAGGCCAGCCTTAAACAAAAAGCCATGTACGCGGTCTGATGGTTGTGCGCCCACGCTCAGCCAATATTTAATGCGATCATGCACCAGCGTAACACGGTGCTCGCTTTCTTTAGGCAACATGGGGTTGAAAGTGCCTAATTTCTCGATAAAGCGGCCATCACGGGCGTTGCGTTTATCAGTGGCTACAATACGGTAATAAGGGCGTTTTTTTTGGCCGCCACGAGCCAGACGAAGTGCTACAGACATGGTTTTATCCTTTTCCCCCGCGAGCGGGTCCGGCGAGCCGGTTCTTTCGCTTGAGCTTAATTGCCCATATAGCCAAGAGGACGCGGTTTATAGATGGGATTTTGAGGATTGGCAAGGAGAAAGTGGTCTCCAGTCGCCAGTGGTCAGTCCCCAGTTTTTTACGAAGCCTTCTGGTGACTGGCTACTGGAGACTGATAGCTTTCTTCATCGCATCCCGCCCATCAAATCATCCAGGTTTTTGGGCATGCGGCCTGATTTTCCCATTTTCTTCACTTTTTTCATCATCGTTTCCATCTGCTGATGCTGCTTGATGAG
>JAKFUW010000074.1 GCA_021732545.1 Alphaproteobacteria bacterium
GCACTTTAAACGCTAAACAAAACGATAACAAAAATGATTTACCATTATTTCAGCTGCCTGAAAACACTCCAAATCCATCTCGGGACATTTTAAAAGACATTGTCAGCAATCTATCGGTTGGCGTCCAATCGCTGAACGAAAAAGAAATGGATCCGTGGTATCAAAGCCGTGGCGTGTCGATGACTTATTTCACTAACCGCCATGATACCATCGCGGTGCCGCCCAAACACGCACCAACATTAGATGGCGATGTGGCAATTACTGACGATGGTCAAAAAGAGGCCAAAGCGCATCACCCTAGCGCCATCACCTTTAATCTCAGGCATCCTTATATCCTGCAGCATTATCAATGCGCACTGGCATCATACGTTGGCAAACCTGCATTGCGCTTTGTGATGTTTGATAAAGCGGGTGACCCTACTAATCCACATTATAGCCTGACCCTTCGAACGGCACCCGGCACCACCGATGAAATGATGAAGGTCGTGCAAGAAACACTCGATGAGGCGTGCAATATAAAGCGAGATCATCACATTCGTTACAGACCGCCTACCTCACCCAATCCGTTGGTTTATAAAGATAAGGAAGGGAAGTTTCATTCCTATATTAAGGTGCAAAAGCGCGAAGGCACGTCTGGAGGTGATCGCTGGGAACTGATCAGCACAAAACAAAAAAATCCTGAAAAGCCTAACGAGACATGGGGAGCAGATCATCTACTTGACCCTCGCACGCTGGATGCATTGCACGATGTGTTTTTAACGTTATCCCGTACGCCAGAAGACCCAATCACCAGAAAACCTAAAGAACGAACTGAAGGCGATATGCCTGTTATCGTTAGCAGCGCATTGAGTGATCCGGGTTTAGCCATCTTAAAAACTGACTGCAGTAAGGTAAAATTGCGGCGTAATTCAAAGGATACAACAGACTGGAAAAGCGAGATTAAAAGCACAGTAGCAGAATGGTTTGATCATCGCATGGCTCAAATCAATATCTTTATGGGCGGGCAGGAACCTGTCGATAAGGCGCCGCCAATGGCACAAGCTGCGGCAGGACGAGGCCTATAAATCACCACCTATTAATGCTGCGCTGCAATATATGACAGGCCTGTGAAGTTTTTGAGAAATCAGGCTATTTGCGTTTACAGACATGGCCCATCCGCGCTACTCTAAAGAACATAAAAATCATCACAAAAGAACGCAGGAACTCCCTATGGCGGATGGTGCATCGCCCCTTACAGGCAACGAAAATATTACCGTAGAAAAGACACGCAACAGCGGCTCCGCAAAATATGTGGATTTTAAAAATCGTGGAGAACATTTCATCGATTTCATGGCGAGATACCATGACTTCATCGGCAAAAATGCTGCAGCAATTGATACGCATATGGAGTCAGTTGCACGTTTGATGCGAGCGTTTGAAGCACCTTTCCGAGCATCTTACCGAGCAGCTGGGGGAGGCGATCTTCCTGAAAATCCATGGGTTACTGCAACCGAAGCAACTGGAAAATTATCCAAAGCATTGGCAAAAATGCAAGAAGATGCGTTTAAAGCCAATATGAAATCTAGTGTTTTTTGCTCACCTGAATATGCAAAGTTCATGCTAAGAGAGGGGATAAAAGAATTACCTGATGAAGAAGTAAACGCGAAACTGAATGATCGCTTCTTCACCCATAACAGCACGCAGGAAAAAGACAATCGTGATGGTGCGCCACCCGGTTCGCTCAACCTTGTAAAACCCACGGACATTCAAGCGCAGTTTAATCAATCAGACACATCCAAATGGCCGAACCTAATTTTGACCAGCAGCCACGCACTGGTGCGCGACCACAAGGATGTATCCGACGTGATGAAAGGTTTTCATGCGATGATCACCCAAGCCTATGGCAGCGGCGAGGGTAATGATCGTGGCAAAGATTTGCCACTCATTCGCAAATTAGGCGGAGCGTCGCCTGTTATCGATGCGGGCACAGGCAAGCCAACCCTGATGGTGTCTGCGGTCTATAATGATCGCAACGCACTGGTCAATGGCGGCACCTTATTGCTGCGAATGCATCATTTGGATGAGGTGGGCAGAAAATATACTAGTCTGAAGCCCTCAGCCCAAGAACGAGCCGAGATGGAACGTGACTATCTGGGGTATGAACATGATCAGGGTGATAAATTGGGTGGCACGCAGATGTCGCATGCCTCGATTAATTTGGGCAAATTAATCTTATCGCTGATTGTAGAGAACTCTGATGATTTAGGGCCTGTGAATGCACGCGATAATCTTGAATTTTATCGCAAGCCATTGATCGAGTATGATCCCCCGCTAAAATTACGCCCCGATGCCGATCAGGTGTTGCAACATATCAAGCTCGCAGGTTACAGCAAAGGTGGCACCATCGTCACCGATGCGCTGCGGTTTTTAGCATTGCAACTCGAACACCCCAACGACCTTGGCAAATCCTCGTTTGTCGATCACACGGGCAAAACCATCGATCACACCGACATCACGCGCATGATGTCGCATATGGGTATTTTGTGCGTGAACCCGGGGATCACACCTCTATCGATTCGCGAGCAAGATCTGGGTATCCGCCGCATGAGCGTTCGTAATGATAATGACATTGTGACGTCGCATTTATTTGCAAACTATGCGAAAGAGGAAAAGCTGAGGATCAAAGTAGATGCAAGCGGCGATTATGATAACGTCTATGTGGTCAATGGCACGAAGGATCATTTGGGCCACGGAATTGAAGATGCGCTGGGAAGTCGCGATAAGCCCGGATACATCATGAATAGTGGCGGCGAGGAATCTGAAGTAAAAATGCAGGTCAAAAGCAGGTTGCAAAGCTTCTTTGCCTCCTGTTATGACAAAGTGGGTATCAGCCAAGTGAAATTAAGCGCGCAAGGCGGTGATTCTTACATATTAGATTTTGAGCTATCAACGGGCGTTCCTTACAAGGATTTTGTTGGAAGCACACAACAGCAGGTAGTTATCGAAAAGCTTAAAGGGGCAAGCTTTATTAGCCCAACCATGAAGCCTAGTTTAAAAGAAGGCGAGCCTTATAAAGGACAGATTTTGTTTACGGCTCCCAAGGGTTTAGACGTTGCACAAGCATGTCGTGATGCACTGGCCAAGCTCAACACCCTGCCCGAGCAAAATATCTTCATTTCGCGGACATCGCTTAATCAGTTGGCGCCTGAAAGACCTAATCGAAAAGCGGATATGCAAGCAGCAGCGCATGGCGGCCATGTACGACAGCCCGTTCTTCAGGTAGGCTGATCGCATCAATCTATTGCTAGGCTTCAACCACTCTCGATGATATATTCTCACAAAGCACAGGTTTCATGACATTTTTCGACGCTCTTTTTGATACGCTCAAAGACCTGCCCGTGGCACCCATCGCAGGTGAGGTGGTGCAATCGGTGATGGCTGGTACCATCACGCAATTAGCCGCACCCACAGGCAGTGGCAAATCGATGATGGTGCCCGCAAAACTGGCCGATGCGATTTATAAAGCAGATAAACACAACACGCTAAATGCATTGCAAAAGCAGGTGGTGGTGTTGGTGCCGCGCCGCTTTTTAGCCGTCGATGCTGCGATGAATGTCGCGAAAATGTCGGGCAAAATACTCGGCAACGAGGTGGGCTATGCGATTGGTGACATGGGTGGCGAGAAATCACTCAACTGTGATAACACCAAATTATTGTTTGTCACCTATGGCTATGCCATCAGCTCGGGTCTGATTAATGAAGCCCAAAACATCGTTCTCGACGAAGTGCACGAAGCCTCGGAAGATATTTCGCTGGCGCGCGCCATTTTGCACAAACGCAAAAAAGCGAATGCTCCAAAAGATAAAAATCTGCGCCTGCTCGAAATGAGCGCTACCATCGATGCGGAAAGTCAATCGCGCTATTGGGGTGATATTTCAGGCGTTGAAACAAAGAACTATAAAGTGGATGGCTCGCAGCTGATCTGCGATGAACGCTACGATGATCCTATAAAATCTAAAAAATCCATTACCGATCTTGCTTTAAACCTATTGCAAAAAGAAAATCGCAAAGGCATTGCGATCTTTCGGCCAGGCCTTCGCGAAATTCAAGAAACCGTTGCCGAGTTACAAAAAGCGATTGCAGCAGGAATTGAAAAGGACCCAACCTTAAGCAATGTGCAAGTGGTGCAGATTTATGGTGGCACTCCTTCTGATGAACGCAAAAAAGCCCGCCTGGCTCCTGAAACAGGCAAACGGAAAATCATCGTTGGCACCAATGTGATTGAATCGGGCGTCAACCTACTCTGGGTGGATTCAGGTATCTCTGATGGGTTGGGGAATATCCCCTATGACCGGCCTGTCACAGGTGCGCGCGCCTTGGTTCAAGAGCCTCTGGCGCAGTGGCGGATCATTCAGCAGCGCGGGCGCATCAACCGCGCTCCGACAGACGAATTTCCAAGCGGGATTTTCATTCTACATTCCAGCACGCCGATGCTAAAGCGCGACGAACAAGCCTCGCCAGAACTCAAACGCCGCAGCGTGCGCAATGTCGCCTTTCGCGCCGCATGCCTTGGCCACACCCCTGACGCGCTAAAGTTCGACACAAAAATCAGTGACGATCGCTGGCTAGAAGCCAAAGAAGAGCTGATGCGCCTTGGCTTGATCGATGAAAGATGGAGGCTAAAAGACGATGGCAACTATGTCAAAGGGCTCCCCGTCTCCCCTGAAAGCGGCGCTATTTTGTGCGAAGCGCGGCGGATTGATATTGCGGCGGCTAGGTCAGGTAACCGCAATCATCGCAAGCTCTTAGGCGAAGCGATTATCATGGCCGCACTGATTGAAAAAGGCGGCATGCGCGAAAAATCAAAGGAAGGGCATGGTCAGGACGGAGACTCAAACACGCATGGTGGATCGGATATTTTAGATGGCCTTAAAGCGTACCGCATTTTGGAGCAAAACCCGAATGCGCAGCTTGTGGCTCAAGCCGCGCTGCAAACCGATGACCCAAGCCCAGAGGATCAGGCGAAGATTGATGCGGCCCGCACCGCACTCAAAGCGGCATGTGATAGCCTCAATGTGCGCTACACCAGTTTTTGTGAAGCCATGATGGTGGTCAACGAGATCCGCAGCCGACACGACAAGGACCCAAAATCAATTGTCATTAAAAATTCGATACTCCCTGACCCCCCTTATTATAATGGCCTTAAACGGTGTATTTTAAATGGTAGCGCCAATCGCCTGTTCGAGCTGGAATCTGCAAAAGACCAAACGTACCGCGATCTATTGCGCGATTATAAAAATAACCCCAACAAGCAATATGCCTCTTTCACTGGGTATCATCTCAACCCAAATTCAGTTGAAAATCATGCGCCCGACATGGAGATACACGAAGCTCGTCGGCCAAAACAACGTGCGCGCGGGCAGACGCCCTTGCTGGTTGGCACCTTGCGCGAGATGCCAAGCAAAGGCGAAATCGAACCTGACACCGTGATCGATCAGGTGACATCGATTCCGGCGCAAGTATTTCTGGATTGGACGAAAGGGCGCGATGAAAATATGCCTGAATCCGATAAATTATTGCAACCTCTGGAACACGAAAACGATTCTCTATCAGTTTGCTACGCAGGTAAGGCAACATTTAAGATTCTGTTGGCGCAAGTAAAATGACGCGAGGCAGGGTGATCTTTAGCCCCTCTCTTTATTTTCAGCCATCACCCCGATGGTTTGTTAAATGTATAGGCATAATACCTTTCCTGATTAAAGGCGTGCCTGATTGGGAGACATCACACGCGGTGATAGGGATGCCCTGTGAGTAATGTGTGCATGCGGTAGAGCTGTTCGGCAAGCATGGTGCGCACCAGCATGTGCGGCCAGGTCAGTGCGCCGAATGATAATACCAGCGCGGCTTTTTCGCGTACCGATTCATCCAGCCCGTCTTGCCCGCCGATCACAATGCCGATATGCGATTGGCCGTTATTTTGAAAGCCAGAAAAAATACTAGCTAATGCCGCGCTACCCAGTGCTTTGCCGCGTTCATCGAGTGCGATGATAGCATGGCAATCCGCGCAGGCATCAAACAATAAAGCGGCCTCTGCTTTTTTACGCGCGGCGGATTCGAGGGTCTTTTTAATGTCAATTTCTTTGAGTGCAATCTGCCAGGGTGTTTGTTTGAAATAGCGCAGCATGATCTCGCGCTCAGGCGAGGTTTTCATTTTGCCCACGGCAGCAATGGTGATGCGCATTGTTTTTAAGCGGGCAGTTTTTGCTTAGATGTGCGTGTGCTTTTGCGCACGGTTTTGGGTGCGGCGTCTTCAGTGGCAGCGGGGATCGACCACATTCGTTCCAAATTATAAAATTCCCGTGCTTCGGGTTTGAATAAATGCACCACCACATCGCCTGCATCGAGCAGCACCCATTCGCAATTTTCCATCCCTTCCACTGAAAGCGTGCCCACGCCAAAGGTGCGGAGTTTATCTTGGAGCTTATTGGCCATCGAACCCACATGGCGCTGCGAACGACCCGATGCCACCACCATATAATCAGCAAAGCTGCATTTTTGGGAAATATCGATGAAGGTGATATCTTCGGCTTTGTCATCGTCGAGCGCAGTTCGGATTAAACTACAAAGATCGGCGGAATCAACGGGGAAAGATGGCTGAATGGTGGTCACTCCTTTAGGGTTAAACCGTAACATCATTATGGCCTAAAAATGCGTCTGCTCCAAGCGAATTTCGCAATTGGGTGGCAGAAAGCGGGTGGCGCGTCATAAATCCATAGACCCAGCAAGGGGCTGCGCTGTGGGCAAGCAGTGCGGCGTTGCGCGTCGGTAACCGAAAGCGCCGATAACGAATGGCGGCTTTGCTGCTAAGCGCCGCATAGGAAAATGGCGCGCGGTCAAACACCGCAATGGGGATACGCTCGAACAGTTTTTCCCACGATTTCCAGCGCGTAAATTGTGCGAGATTATCCGCCCCCATCAGCCATACAAAGCGCGTGTTTGGGTGTTGTTGTTGCAGCGCGGTAACGGTATCAATGGTGTAATATAAATGCTGCGCGGCCTCGATGTCTGAAACCTCGATGTGTGGATGATGGTGAGCAATCTCTTTGGCAAAGCCAAGTCGCGTGTTGTAATCGGCCAGATTACTTTTGGATTTAAGCGGATTGTGCGGCGATACCAGCCACCACACCGCATCAAGCTTCAGTCGTTTGAGTGCCTCGTGCGACAGATGCACATGCCCCGCATGCGCCGGATTAAACGACCCGCCAAGCAACCCGATGACATGTGGTTTTTTCATACACAGGCCTTTGCATCATGCGCGACCGCTCCTCCCCCGCTTGCGGGGGAGGCTGGGAGGGGGAATGGAATGGCTGAGAAGATCAACATTATTCCCCCCTCTAGCTCCCCCCGTAAACGGGGGGAGAATGTGTGCACGGCGTGTATCATTAACGCCGCGTGGCACCGTGGCTGGTCACCACATATTTATAGGTGGTTAGCTGCTCGCAACCGACAGGCCCGCGTGCGTGCAAACGCCCGGTGGCGATGCCGATTTCGGCACCCATTCCAAACTCGCCACCATCGGCAAATTGGGTGGAGCTGTTGGCCATCACAATCGCGCTATCGACTTGTTTGCAAAAGAGCGCAACGGCGTTTTTGTCGGCTGAGATAATCGCGTCCGTGTGGTGCGAACCATAATGGTTGATGTGCAAGATTGCCTGAGAAATATCTTTGACTGTTTTTATGGATATAATCGCATCCAGATATTCTGTGCTCCAATCATGATCATGCGCGCGTTCAATTCGGTCGTCGGCCATTTGTGCGCGCGCATCGCCGCGAATCACGCAGCCCATACCGAGTAATCTATCAGCGAGTTTTGGCAAAATATGATCCACCACCGCCTCATCAATCACAATGGATTCAGTCGCGCCGCACACGCCCGTGCGCCGCATCTTGGCATTGAGCGCGACCTCAATCGCCATAGCGGGGTCGGCTGCGGTGTGGATGTAAGTATGGCAGTTACCATCCAGATGCAACAACGTCGGCACGCGGCTTTCGGCGGCAACGCGCTTGGTAAGCGACGCACCGCCGCGCGGAATCAGCACATCAATCGAGTCATTCATGGTGAGCATCACGCCCACGGCTTGCCGGTCGGTAGTGGGCACGATGATCACGGCATCGAGTGGTAACCCTGCCACCTGCAAGCCATGCTCAATGGAATGCCAGATGGCGGTGCTTGTGGCGTGGCTTTCGGTTCCTGCACGTAAGATCGCGCAGTTACCTGATTTGATGCATAATCCCGCTGCATCCGACGTCACATTCGGGCGCGATTCATAGATGATACCAATGACGCCCAGCGGCACAGCGATGCGCTCAATATGCAAGCCATTATTGTGGCCTTCCCACTGCGATAAAGTTTTGCCAACAGGGTCGGGCAAGGCTGCAATATCTTCCAGACTTTTCGCCATTGCCTCGATGCGTGAAGCATTCAGCGTGAGGCGATCAATCAGTGCGGCGCTGAATTGTTGCTCGTTAGCGCGTGCAATATCAGCCGCGTTGATGTCTATCAACGCAGCGGCTTGCCCTCGCAGATGACGCGCTGCTTCGCGCAGCGCCGTATCTTTTTGCGCGGCTGTAGCGCTGGCCATCGTCAGACGAGCAGCTTGCGCACGCGCGCCAATCTCGTGCATGATCTGTGCAATATCCTTGGTCATTTTGGTCTCGCAATGCGCCCGACAATCACGCGCGTGTTGCATAAAATATCGTGCATGGCGGTGCGCTGTTTGGTCATTAACATCGGCACAAACCAGATCAGCAATAACCACATCGCTACCATATTCATGGTCTCGATTTTGAGGCTCGAATAAAGCGGCAGCGTGGGGATGATATAGCCGATATAGCGCTGCAGTGCTTCGCGTTGATTAAGCGGGCGGCCACTTTGGTGCATCACGAAAACGCCTACAATGCGCTTGCCTGGTGTGGCTTGCCATGGGCCGGATAAAAACAACATATAATAAGTGGCGGCGATGACCATGTTCATCAATGCCTGAAAAAACAGACCATCAATCACCATCGTCAGCAGATCAACAATGGGAAATAAAATCAGCGTGTCGATCATCACAGCGAGCAGGCGGATGGGAAATCCGGCGTAGGCAATAGCGGGTTTACGGATCATGATTTGAGTGCCATATCGTCGCGGTGAATAAGTTCGTTTGCACGTTTATACCCTAAAATGACTTCGATTGCATCGGATTGTTTGCCGAGAATCGCTGCGGTTTCTTGCGCCGAATATTGGCTGATGCCGTGCCCTAATTCGAGGCCTGTAGCCGATTGCATCAACACCGTATCGCCGTGACTGAATTCGCCTTGCACTGCGACCACGCCTGCGGGCAGCAGACTTTTTCCCGCACGCAAGGCGGCAACCGCGCCTTCATCGAGCGTGATTTTTCCTGCTACATTCACCGCACCCGCAATCCATAATTTGCGGGCATTCAGCGGCGTTTGCGATGCCACAAACCAACTGCATTCGCCAGTAATCATCATGTGGGTGAGCGGTCGCAGATGCGCACCTTGCGCAATCGCCATGTGGCACCCTGCCGCTACTGCCATTTTGGCAGCAGCGAGTTTGGTGGTCATGCCACCACTCGAAAATGCATCGAGTGTGCCGCCCGCCATCGCTTCAATTTCAGGGGTGATGGCGGCAATCATGTCGAGGCGTTTGGCATGCGCATCGAGTTTCGGATTCGCGCTATAAAAGCCATCAATGTCCGATAGCAACACCAGATGATCAGCGGATGCCATTGCCGCTACGCGCGCAGCCAGACGGTCATTATCGCCATAGCGAATTTCTTGCGTGGTCACGCTATCATTTTCGTTGATGATGGGGATGATGTTATGTGCGAGCAGGGTTTCTAGCGTGGTTCGCGCATTGAGATAGCGTTTGCGTTGCTCAGTATCATCGGCGGTCAGCAACATTTGCGCAACCTTCAATCCATGCACGCCGCACGCCACACGCCACGCTTCCACCAACTGCGATTGACCGCACGCTGCGGCGGCTTGTTTTTCGTGGAGTTTTAAATCGGCATGGGCGAGCCCCATGATCGCGCGCCCACAGGCTACTGCGCCCGATGAAACCAGAATGCATTGAGTCCCGCGTTTGGCAAGTTCTGCCAGATCATGCGCGAGTGCCTGCATCCACGGCGTGTGCAACTGACCTTTACCATCGGTCAGCAAAAGCGAGCCGATTTTAACCACCAGGCGTTTGGCATTATTCAGCGACGGTGTCACGAATATCTTCCTGATATTTGGGGTCGCGTGCATGATCGATGGCGGTTAGCATTTCGAGCAAAATCTCTTGCGTGCCGATATTGCCTGCCGCCGAAATAACCCGCACTGTTTTACCGCTGGCTTTCTCAAGCGCTTTGCGTTTGGCTTTCATGTCCGCTTCATCTACCGCATCGCATTTATTGAGCGCGATGATTTCATTTTTTTCGCCCAGTTCGTCGTCATAGGCTTCAAGTTCGGTGCGAACGGTTTCATAGGCACCCACCACATCATCCCCCGTGGCATCGATCAAATGCAACAAGGTGGCGCAGCGTTCAATGTGCCCCAAAAAGCGCAAACCCAAGCCCACGCCTTCGTGCGCGCCTTCAATGAGCCCCGGAATGTCGGCCAACACAAATTCGCGGTCGGCCACATAGACCACACCTAATTGAGGGGTGAGGGTGGTGAAGGGGTAATCGGCGATTTTGGGTTTGGCGCGGGTGACGCTGGCCAAAAAAGTGGATTTTCCGGCATTGGGAAGGCCTACCAACCCCGCATCGGAGAGCAATTTCAAATGCAGCCACACCCATAATTCATCGCCGGCGTCACCTTTGGTGAAAGTGCGTGGCGCTTGGTTGGTGGAGCTTTTAAAATGCGCGTTGCCCACGCCGCCTCTGCCGCCGCGCGCAATGCACACGCGGTCGCCCACTTTGGTGAGATCGGCCAGCACAATTTCGTGATGTTCATCGAGAATCTGGGTTCCAGCGGGAACTTTGAGAACCGTCACTTCGCCTTGTGGCCCGGTGCGAAGTTGCCCCATACCATGCATGCCTTTTTGCGCTTTAAAATGATGCTTGTAGCGGTAATACCTCAGGGTG
>JAKFUW010000042.1 GCA_021732545.1 Alphaproteobacteria bacterium
GTCATAGAACACTCCTTCTGTATCACTCGATAATGCCACAAAGTGGGATATGTATTTGATCCCACCACACCCCCCAAAGTCACATAAACTTCATATCTCTCATCTGGAACCAAGCGCCGCGCTGCGCTACACTTAAAGCATGGCAGATAATCGTACGAATCCGCAATCAACTATTACATCGTCAACCATCGAGGGGGTAATCAATCCAACCTATACATTCAATGATGAGGTTTGGTTAGTGAGGATCCATGATGATAAAAAAAATTCAGGCAGAGATAATGCTGGCACTGCTTGGGCACGAGATATTGCTTCAAAGCTTGGGAAAGAATTACACATTATTAACAGCCCTGTGAAAACAAATTTAGATAAGCTTTGTGTTTATATGCAATCTCACGGTGTTCCTGCAGTAATGTTAAGTATGGATCGTTTGCCTAAAGCCGCTGACATTTTCCAAAAAACAGGCGTGCTCCCCTTTGTGAAAGATTTAAGGCCTGATTTGGCTTCGTCAGGCCCTAATATGAATCGAGTAACACCGTCAGACATCACAAATGCACGCCAATTACATCGCTATCAAGGCCTCAAACATCCTATCATTAATATTAATTATGTAGGTGTAAATTATCAGGGTAATGATTTTGATAACGATCCATTAATTGCTGAGTTGCTTGGCTGCTTACCTAAAGAGGGAGGTACATTACTGATCTCCTCATCTGTTCGTGTAGTGGATGATAGTTTTAGAGAATTTGTCAATAAGCTAAACACTGCGCTTGCAAACCAAAGCCCAACACACAAAAATCCTTATCACATTATTGATTATTCTTTCAAACATCTCGATCCAGACAATCCTTATACAGACATGCTGGCTGCTGCTGATGCACATGTTCTGTTAGGATATTCTAGAACCACTGCAGGTGATCTATCTTTAACAGGTAAACCAGTTTATAGTGATATGGCTGTTGAAGTCGAAGTACTAAACGCTGGCGCCGCTAAAATAGGCGATGCTAGCAAAAGATTTCAGGCCATTTCTGAACACACACAAATAGATTGTACAATGTCTTTTCCACCATTTGATACAACGGGCTATTATGGAGATAAATTCGTCGCAGAATACAAAACAGCAATACGACAAAATCCACATATTCCAAACCAGAACCTGCGTTCTTAACCCTTCTCCCCCCAAAGTCACATAAACTTCATATCTCTCATCTGGAACCAAGCGCCGCGCTGCGCTACACTCAAATCATGACGAATGCGCCATTTTCAGCCGATTCTGCCTTCAAGGAGCCGGCGAGCGAGCCCGTGCCTCCTGCGGCAGGGATAGCCGCACCCCAAACACACGCCACCACAGGCAGTTTTTTGCATCACCATGGCCTGCAATTAGGCGGGGCGCTCAACCTCATCGGCGATGCATCGCTGCTCTATGCAGGCTACAAAAACAAAGATCCGATGATGATGCTGGCAGGCGGGCTTTATACGGGTGGAGCGCTGGCGCTTACACGCTATGGCACCCCAAGCCCTGAACGTCAAATGCGCGAAGTGTGCGAGGGTACGGCTGCTTTTTTAAAAGAGCATATCGGCCCATTGCCGCAAGGCTCGCATCTGGCTACCATCCACGCGCAGCAAGATCGCGGCCTGATGGATCGGGTGGAATCGACGCTCTATCGCAACCCTGTCGATACGATGCTGGGGCTTTATACCGCAGGTGCCGCCACCATGTTGGCTTCGGGTATTCAAAGCGGGAATAAATGGCGCAGCATCTATGGCGGATGGTCGCTGGGAGTCAAAGCGCTTTCGTTCGCGCTACCCGAGAAAGAAGAGACGCTAAGCGAGGAGCAAAAGAAGAAGCCGCCAGGTTCCGTCATTGAGTGGATCAAGGAAAAACCGCTGCGGCTGTTTGGCTATGGCTCGATTGTGACGGAGATTTTGCTTGGCAAATCGGCCTATGCCGATTTAAGGGCAGGCAAAGAAGGGGCGATGTTTAATGTTGCCACCGCAGTGCTGTATGTGCTTTCCGACGCGGTGTTGGCGATTTCGAGCAAAAACACTTCCAGTGTCGATGGGTTACTGAGCGATAAAGACCAAGATCATATTGAACGATTGGCGGCGGAAATCATCGCGCAGCAACCATACCCAAAACAGGCGAAACTCATCGATCAAGTGTCAGAGTTTTTGGTCAGGCAACCCGCCATCAAAGGCTCTGCCGATGAGATCGGCGCGGCGCTTTCTCACAAGGTCCAGCAGATGAAAAACGGCGCATGGTCTGGTCGTGTGACATCGGACGATGCAACACCGCAGATCGGGCGATAAAACAATTAAAAAAAATGCCCCGAGCGTTTGCACATTCGGGGCATTTGATATTTTTTAACGGGTCGTAATTAAATTACGATACCAGTTTCAAATTTGCGGCAGAGGTTTTGCCTTTTTCGGTCACGAGATCATAGCTTACGCGTGCGCCTTCGTTCAAGGTCGTAAGACCTGCGCGCTCGAGTGCACTGATATGCACGAACGCATCTGCGCCGCCCTGATCAGGTTGAATAAATCCGAAACCCTTCATTGGGTTAAACCACTTTACGGTACCATTAGCCATAAGAAAAAATCCTTTATTACTGGCGTTTATCGCCACTCACAACATGTAAGCGACATTTAAGAGTCTGAATCAAAGGCATAAACCTTGCCTCTTTTTAGAAACGTCAGGAAAACAAAGAATGCACGGTTAAGTACATTTTCTTATGGCCGAAACCATTAGCGTCAACTGTCATCAATAAAGAGCGAATAGCAAACTCGATAAGTGGTTTATCTCGCTTGTGGATAAATGTCCAGCACAATCACGCTAAGCCTTAAATACAGCCAATTTCAGAGAAATTGGCCTATGCCAGCACGCTGCGTTTGCGGCTATAGGCCAGATACACAATCGCCCCAATCACCAGCCAGATACCAAAACGCTCCCAGGTAATCCACGGCAAACCCAACATCAGCCACAACGAAAAGCCGATCCCGATCATCGGAATAAACGGCATCAGCGGCACTTTAAAGCCGCGCTTGAGTTCGGGCTGCTTATAACGCAGCACCAGTACCGAGCCACAAATCACCACAAAGGCTGATAATGTACCGATATTCACCAGCTCCGCCACCTGGCCAATCGGATACCAACCCGCCACGCCAGCGCAGATCACCCCTGCAATCAGCGTGGGGCGATGCGGTGTGCCATAGCGCGGATGCAGGCTACTGAACCAGCGCGGGATCAACCCATCGCGGCTCATCGCATAGGTGATGCGCGCGCACGCCAGCATAAAGGCAAAGATCACGCTGGTGATGCCCGCCACTGCCGCCACCGATACCGCAAAGGTCACCCACGGCAGGCCAATCGCGTTGAAGGCATAGGCCACGGGTGCTGGATGATTTAAATCGGTGTAGGGCACAATACCAGTCAGCACGAGCGACATCGCCACATAGAGCACAAGCGCGATGCCCAGCGAAATCATGATGGCGCGCGGCAAATCGCGTTGCGGATTTTTAGATTCTTCGGCAGCCGTGGTGAGCGTGTCATAACCAAATACGGCAAAGAACACGACCGCAGCACCTGTCACCACGCCATCAAAACCAAAGGGCATAAAAGGCTTCCAATTATCCATATCCACGTAAGCCGCGCCCGCCACAATCACCAGCACCACAGCGAGCAACTTCACCACCACCAGCACACCGTTGAGCCCCACGCCAATCGCGGTGCGAAACGATAATAACAACGCAATCGCCAGGCAAATAATCATCGCGGGCAGATCCATAACTTTACCATCGCCCGTGCCGTGCGCGCCTGTCGCCCATAGAGGAATATCCAATCCCACGCCGGTTAAAATCGATTGCGCATAGCCCGACCAACCTATCGCCACGACCGAGACCACCAGCGCATATTCGAGCAATAAATCCCAGCCGATAAACCACGCGACCGGTTCGCCCAGCACCGCATAGCTATAGGTATAGGCCGAACCAGATGCGGGAATCATGCTCGCAAATTCAGCGTAGCACAGCGCCGCTGCCGCACTCGCAATCCCTGCAATCATGAAGGATAACGTCACCGCAGGGCCTGCTTGAGTTGCCGCCACCACGCCGGTAAGCACAAAAATCCCCACGCCAATAATACCACCCAAACCAATACCGGTTAATTGCCATAGCCCCAAGCTGCGCTTGAGGCCTGTGGGTTTTTCCGATTCGGCCTGCAACTGTGCAATGGATTTTTTGCGAAACCAACGGGTGGTGGATTGGGTCATGAAGCATCTCCTGTTCAAAGAAGATAGTAGAAGAATTAGCGCACGTAGCAAGTATGAACGTTGTCGCAAAGTGTTAACGGCTTGCTACCGCACGATCAGGGTTAGTCTGCTTGGCAAAATGTTCAAGCAGGGCAATTCCTTTTGTCGCATAGGCACTCATTTCATTCGCCATTTTTTCAGGTAGTGTGGCCACTTGTTTGATAATTTCTAAAAATAACCCCGCACACGCATGAAAAGTTTCCTGGCTACGGTACTGGCTGAATTCTGTCAGCACCGACTCCAATTTGTTTACTTCGGTTTCGTTTCTGTAAATATCCCTCAACGCCTTCTGCCAAGGGGATGCCACCTGAGGAGCCTTAAACACACTGCAAGCACTCTCTTCGTGAGTCACATTTCTGATCGCTTCATCATGGCTTTGATGATAACTGCGAGGCAAACCATTGGATTGCACCTGTTGAATGATCCCATTGTAGATCGTATCCATAATGCTCTGGTTTTTAATAGCGGCCTGCGGTGCGTCACTCGCCGCAAATGGTGATAAATTTTTCTCTTCAGGTGAAAGCACGTATAATTCTGAATTTACTGCCGAACCATAGCCTCGTTTTGGAGTGGTTCGTATCGTTATGACGTGGTTCACCAACCCGTGTAAAAAACTTTTGGTGGTCAAAAAATTAAAGTCACCCAAATGGTCAATATATCTAACATTCTGGCCATCTTCGTCGATGTCTTTGGTCTGGAAGGTTTTACAGTTAGGGTTAAAACGCGCGCGGGGTTTACCCACCTGATGATAATGATACGCTTCGATGTTTTGTGTGGTAGCGTTTAATTTGTCTTCTCCAGTTGATGCGCCATATATGATTGATTTACCGCTTTCCAGCTCACGGTTAAACCACATGCGTTGAATTATTCTTCCTCGCACATCGCCGCCTTCAAATAAAATAATTGGCGATTGGTCAGGGTTTTTTTTCTGCCATGTGCCCAATGCATCAGCGATAGAAATTTCACCCCGGTCCGAATAGTTGGAATAAATCTGTCCCTGCACAAAATAATTGGGGTCTTGCAGCAGGCTATTATTCATGTCTTTAGGTTTTAAAATTAACCCATTACGGCGCACCGCTGATGATAATTTAGAGCCGCTATTGAGTAAACGTGTGCGTAAATCTTCTGAATCGATTTTACCGTCTTCTGAATCGATTTTACCCTCTACCCAAGACGTGTCACCCGCTTCACAAAACATTGCCCGCTTTTTGGGTTTGATGATCGATTGTAAAATCAGCCGTGTGCGCTCAAGCTGCTCATGACCTGCTTTGGTTGGCACAATCTGCGCATGCTTACTTTCAAGCAATTCTGACAGCAAGGTAATACGCTCCTGGCGAAACTGAAAACCATTGGGAATATGATCTGCCGTCAGCTTGCCATTTTTAATATCCTGATCAGAAACTGGGCCTTGCAAACCTAAAAACTCAGCCACTACCATATCGGTAAGTTTAATCTCAACCAAGCCTTTGCGTGCCATGCTGAGTAGCAAAGCCGCATAACCAAGATTAGCCGGAAGATTACCTGCGCGTTGATTACCTGTTTCACCCGCTTGTTGGTTGTGTGACACATCTTCATGGTGACCCAATAGCAGCGTGAGCAACGTGCCGGTATCCACAAACATGACTGCTGGCTTGTATGGCATATGTCCCCCTATCCCTAAGGGGCTTATAGCGATCAATCATGGCAGTTTGATGACAACCGCGTTAAAAACTTTACGCCGCCGTAAAACTTTCAAACGCGTCTTCCCATGTTCCTTGTGTCGCGGCCTTGCTATATTCGGTGACGCGGTTTTCAAAGAAGTTGGTGTGCTCCACGCCGTTGAGGATGTCGTCCAGCCATGGCAGCGGGTTTTTCTCGATCATATACATCGGCTGCAAGCCCAGCTGAGCCAATCGGCGATCGGCAATGAAACGAATATATTGCTTCACATCGTTAGCGGCAAGCCCTTGCACATCGCCCATGCCGAATGCCAGATCGATGAACGCATCTTCATGGGTCACAATCGTGTTGCACGCCACATACAGGCGCGAGCGCAGCTCATCGGTCCACACTTCAGGGTTTTCATCGCAGAAGGTTTTGAACAGGCGAATCATCGAAAGTGTGTGCAGCGTTTCATCGCGCACCGACCAGGTGACGATCTGCCCCATGCCCTTCATTTTGCCCCAACGCGGGAAGTTGAGCAAAATCGCGAAGGATGCAAACAGTTGCAGCCCTTCGGTGAACGCGCCAAACACCGCCATGGTCATGGCGATGTCTTCTTTGCTATCGACGTTAAACTGCTTCATATAGTCGTATTTATCCGACATTTCCTTATATTTCATGAAGGCAGTATATTCAACTTCCGGCATCCCAATCGTGTCGAGCAGGTGCGAATAGGCCGCAATATGCACCGTTTCCATATTAGAAAACGCCGCTAACATCATCTGCACTTCGGTCGGCTGAAACACGCGGCTATAATGTTTCATGTAGCAATTATTCACCTCAATATCGGCTTGGGTAAAGAAGCGAAAAATTTGCGTGAGCAGGTTTTTTTCCTCCGGTGTGAGGTTCTTTTTCCAATCCGCAACATCATCGGAAAGCGGTACTTCTTCTGGCAGCCAATGAATGCGCTGCTGCATCAGCCATGCATCATACGCCCATGGATACGCGAAGGGTTTGTAGATCGGTTTTGCTTCTAATAGGCTCATATCAGTCTCCAGTTATCAGGCGTCAGTTATCAGTTCGCATTCTAAAATGCTATCTTCATCGAATACATATTCCACCACAGCATAGGGGGGTCCGTTATACCAACTCGGGTCGTTTGGATATTCATCCAAACAGATTGCGACGATAACTCTGCTTCCTTTATCTGTACAACGCCATCGTTTTTTACCACAAGTAAACTCTATCCCTATATAAAAATCTTTATGTTCTAGCTCCATTTGCGAGGCTCCGCTTCAGTCCATTCAGCATCATCCCAATTTCTTTTATTTCTCGAAAGAGGGAGTCTATGTGAGACGCCTCAAGAAATCCCAAATCACAAGCTATTTCAAGTTGAGTTTCCAATTCATTTAACGAGCCATAGGCGATGTCTAAAAATCTTATAAATTCTTTACTTGATCGAGCGTGCCCCTCTGCGATATTAGATGGTATGGAGACCGTACAACGTCGCATCTGATTGGTAAGACCGTATATCTCTTCTTTTGGGAACAGGGCTGTAACCTTATACATTTCAATGACTAGTTTCTTTGCACGCTGCCAAACCTTCAGTTCTTTATAGCCTTTTGTGATGACTACAGCGTCATTTTCCTGAAAACTGATGTCTGACAACTGATAACTTTCCGCTACTGGCACGCCAAACATTCTTCATAGGTGCTTTCTTGTTTGTTTTTCAGGCTCATTTCCAGCTGGATGGCGGGCACTTTATGCGATATTTTATCCGCACGCTGCATCGAGGATGAACGGCAATAATAGAGGCTCTTCATGCCTTTTTTCCATGCCATATAATGCAGGCCATGTAAATCGCGTTTGTGAACATCGGCAGGCAAGAAAATATTCACCGATTGCGCCTGACACACATAGGGCGTGCGGTCAGCGGCATGTTCAATCACCCAACGCTGATCCATCTCGTAAGCCGTTTTGAATACTAGTTTTTCAGCTTCATCGAGGAACTCCAGATGCTGCACCGAACCTTCATGGGTGGTGATCGATGACCAGATCTCTTCATTATCGAGGTCTTTGTCGGCAAGCAATTGTTTGAGGTAACGGTTACGCACTTGGAATGAACCCGACAAGGTTTTTTGCGTGAAGGCATTGGCCGCATAAGGCTCAATACCGGGTGAGGCGTTGTTGGTGATGATGGAAATGGATGCAGTCGGTGCAATCGCCATTTTGTTCGAAAAACGCTCCATCGCGCCGCATTCGGCAGCATCTGGGCACGCACCACGCTCCTCGGCCAGCACTCGCGAGGCAGCATCCGCACCTTTGCGAATATGCTCAAACATTTTCTTGTTCCACACCTTTGCCATCACCGATTCAAACGGAATCATTTTTGATTGCAGATAAGAGTGAAAACCCATCACACCCAAACCGACTGACCGCTCACGCATGGCAGAATATTTCGCGCGGTGCATCGAATCGGGTGCGGTATCGATAAAATCTTGCAGCACATTATCCAAAAAGCGCATCACATCTTCGATGAATCCTGCATCGTCTTTCCATTCATCATAGGTTTCCAGATTCAGCGACGACAAACAGCACACCGCTGTGCGGCTCGCACCCAGATGATCGAACCCTGTTGGCAAGGTAATCTCGCTGCACAGATTCGACATTTTAACTGTGAGGCCTAGTTCTTTGTGATGCTCAGGGATCGCACGATTGACCGCATCGATGTAAATAATATAAGGCTCGCCGGTTTCAACCCGAGCCGTCAGCAATTTCGCCCACAGTGCACGCGCATCCACGGTTTCAATCACGGCTTTGTCTTTGGGGCTGAGCAGATTCCATTTCCCTCCCGTTTCCACCGCTTGCATAAAGTCATCGGTGATGGCCACACCGTGATGCAGGTTTAGCGCCTTACGATTCGGATCGCCGCCAGTAGGTCTGCGGATATCGATGAATTCTTCGATTTCGGGGTGCGAAATATCGAGATACACCGCTGATGAACCACGACGCAACGAACCTTGCGAAATGGCGAGCGTTAAAGAATCCTGCACGCGCACAAACGGCACCACGCCCGATGTCTTGCCATTGCGGCCGACTTTTTCGCCCAAAGAACGCAGATTGCCCCAATAAGAACCAATTCCGCCGCCACGTGAGGCCAGCCACACATTTTCGTTCCATAAATCGACAATACCCTGCAAGCTGTCTTCGGTCTCATTGAGAAAGCATGAGATTGGCAGGCCACGGCTGGTGCCGCCATTGCTCAAAATAGGGGTGGCGGGCATGAACCAGAGCTTGCTGATATAGCCATAAATGCGCTCGGCATGTTCTTGATTATCGCCATAAAAGGTGGCCACGCGCGCAAATAAATCCTGATAGCTTTCGCCGGGCATCAGATAGCGATCAGATAGGGTCGCTTTCCCAAAATCGTTCAAATTAGAATCACGGCTGGAATCGGTTGTGACGGTCGTCAACATGGGGCACTCTCCTGTGTGTGGTACTCGCTCTGCTTTTTTGGGGGTTCGCTCTGTGCTAACACAACCGCTCACCCAAAATCACAACCGCTCGTACCGTCTGAAGTCTCAGATTTTTTTGTGTTATTTTTCTATATCTAGTCAATTTGTTCATTATGGATACTATATCTTGTGTTTCACAATCAAGCACTATTGTTGTGTTGGCGATGACTTTTTCACAGAATTGTGTTTTTTCAAAGAGATACAGCATGTTAAAATAAATACCTAAAGTTGTAATTTAACGTTTTGACCTTAGTGCAGGTTGCACTACCGATGCAAAAAGCAGTCTAGAATCATACCAGAAACATCGGCTAAATACCAGTCATTAGCGCTGTAGCTGTATGTACCCACATAATCTAGTGGGTGGGTACGTCACGTCAATCGGGAAAGAATGTGTATATCACGATTCCAAAACGGCACAGCATTTTAAGAGTTTAACCCTGATCGCCCACAGGCAGCAAGGTGGATAAGTCCGTTATGCACGCACTTGTCCACGGATGATTGGATAATCGGATGAAGAAAGAGTTTTTTACAATTAAACAATTCCCCCGCAAGCAGGGGGATATTCCCTCCCCTATTTATGGGGGAGGAGCACAATCCGCTCATCCATTATTGTTCGCGGAAGGCTCTGTTGAATGATTCGCGAATCGGGCTAATCAGATAGCCAAACATGGTGCGCTCACCGGTGATAATCAACACCTCGGCAGGCATGCCTGGCGATAACTTCACATTTTGAAGTTTTTCGAGCTCTTTTTCGCTGATAATAATCCGCGCAGAGAAATAGGTTTCACCCGTGCGCTGATCTTCAATCCGATCGGCCGACACCCCCACCACTTCACCATCAACAGGCGGTGTGGTGCGTGATTTATAGGCCGAAAGCCGAACGCGCGCGGTCATGCCCTTATGCACCACATCAATGTCTTGCGGCGACACTTTGGCTTCCACCACCAACTGCTCATCGAAAGGCACAATATCCATAATCGGTTCATTGGGCGCAATCACCCCGCCAACGGTATGCACCTTCAGGCCCGTCACTTCACCCGCAATCGGTGAACGAATCACAATGCGGCTGACGATGTCTTGTGCGGAGCGCAACTGCTCAGACAGATCCGATAATTTGCTTTGCGTTTCTTTAAGTTCCTGCAC
>JAKFUW010000099.1 GCA_021732545.1 Alphaproteobacteria bacterium
GAATCGGTGGGTTTACACAAAACCAAATCCTCAATTGCTTTATTCAGCCGCTCGTGAATATCAAGCCAAACGCTTTGCAATGAGGGGGCAATAGGAGTGTTAAAAGCCATAGTGCCTGATAACTCAGATATATAGCCCAACACAAGTAAATAATATGGCGGTGGGTGGGTGCGGCCTTTTGTGTTATTATTGCAACAAAAAGGGTCAAAAGGGGGGTCGATTGCATTTATTGCTTGGTTGCGCTTGCGTGCGCCCCCCCCATTAGTGCTATACAACCCGTGGAGCACACGCATTTGAACTGTGCGCCTTGTTTAATCGACTAATGTTAAGTGCTTGAAAGCAAAGGACTTTTATTATGAAAAATATGTTTCTTGGTACAACTGGTTTGGTAGGCGCTGCATTGCTTGCAATGTCTGCTCATGCTGAAACTCCTAAAGTAACCGTTGGTGGTTTTATTGACTTCCAAGCGGGTTTTGCGAGCGATGACCGTGACGCTAATCAGCGTTCACAAGGTTTCCGTAACGATAGCGAAGTATCGATTCGCGTAGATGGTAAGTCAGACGCTGGTCTGGGTTATGGCGCAGTAATCGATCTGGAATCTGATGTGTCTGCAGATGCTCACAATCAGGGTCTGAACGCTTCTCGCACCTATGTTTATTTGGATGGCGGCTGGGGCCGTTTCGAACTGGGTTCTAACCAAGGCGCTTCTGCGACCATGGCAATCGACGCTGATAACATCGCTGTTGCTACTGGCGGTATTAACGGTGCGTGGACCTATTTCGCAAACACCACCGGTGCAAACTTCATCTCTACCCCAGAATTGCCAGGCGAGCATGGCAGCACTCTGGCGTTGGGTGATGAGTCAACCGATAACAACAACAAAATCACCTATTATTCACCACGTTTCTCAGGCTTCCAAGTGGGCGTATCATACGCTCCTGATCTGGTTGACCGTGGCCAAACTGTTACCCGCACCGACGTGGGCACTTCAGCTGGCGACGTGATCGATCTGGCTGCTAACTGGGAAGGCAAGTTCGACGCGATCGATCTGGGTCTTGCTGCTACCGGCACCTTTGCTGATGGCGACACCGGCGTAGAAGACATCTCGGCTTACAACATTGGTGGTAAAGTGGGTTACATGGGCTTCAGCGTTGCTGCATCTTATGGTGACTGGAATGATTCATTGCGCGCGACCGGCACGAACAACAATGATTCAGACTACTACACCCTCGGTGCTGCTTACGAAGGTGGCCCATTTGGCGTGTCTGCAACCTACCTCGACTCAACAGTTGAGAACGCTACTGGTGCAGATAATGACTTTGAAAACCTCGTTCTGGGCGCTGACTACAAATTGGCTCCAGGCCTGACCCCTTATGCTGAAGTTAGCTTCTACGACTTCGACGCAGCGGGTCGCCTAAACGACAACGATGGTACCGTATTGTTGCTCGGTACTCAGCTGGCGTTCTAATTATAGTGTAAACTATAATAGAATTTCTTGCGAAAATAAGAGGGCGGCGCTAGTTTAGCGTCGCCCTTTTTACTTTAGGGCATCTATAGTAACGTCTGCAAAAGTCCCAAGGCTTCGTCATTCCCCGAATTTTTCATAAGAAAAATGATAGGGGAATCCAGTATCGGCCTATCTTTTGGGCTGGATCGCCTTAGAATCGCACAGGGCGATTCAGGCGATGACAAGGCTTTTGCAAAAATTACCATAGATACCCCCAAACACCAATTGGAGATCTTCATGACGTCATCACCCCGTTCCTGCTTGGCCTATCTGTGTATCGCTGTGTTGGTATGGGGCTGCGGAGCGGATGATTTGTTCGGTGAAAAAGAAACCAATTATCCTCAGCGTAAAGAGCAAGTACGTAATGAAAAACGCGGTAAACTAACCGGCGAAGGTGGGCTACTGCTGGGCGGCGGATCGGGATCGGATAGCGATCAGGGCAATAACCCGCTTGGCGTCAACAGTTTTTTATGGCGCGCCACGCTCGACACACTGGCCTTTATGCCGCTGGTTTCCGCTGACCCTTTTGGTGGCGTGGTCATCACCGATTGGTATGAAGACCCCAAGGCACAAGGCGAGCGTTTCAAAGTGAATGCGCTGATTTTAGACCGTAGCTTGCGCGCGGATGGCGTGAAAGTATCGCTGTTCAAGCAGCAGCTCGATGCCAGCGGCACATGGCGAGATAGCGCGATTGAAGACAAACGCGCGCGCGAGCTCGAAGATACCATCCTCACCCGCGCTCGCCAGCTGCGTGTGAAAAACATTCAGTAAAGCGGGCGTTATGAACACCGAAACCGCGCGCTACAATCATCAGGAATCTGAAACCAAATGGCAGCGCATCTGGGACGAGAAAAAACTATTTGCAGCTGATGAAAATTCGACCAAGCCTCCTTATTATGTGTTGGAGATGTTCCCCTATCCATCGGGTAATATCCATATGGGGCATGTGCGCAACTACACGCTGGGCGATGTGCTCGCGCGTTACAAAAAGATGCAAGGCTTCAATGTGCTGCATCCGATGGGGTGGGATGCCTTTGGGTTGCCTGCTGAAAATGCCGCGATTGAGCGCAAGGTGCATCCTGGCGTATGGACGCGTCAGAATATTTCAACCATGCGCGAGCAACTCAAATCAATTGGCTTTGCCTATGATTGGAGCCGCGAATTTGCAACTTGTGATCCGGATTATTATCAGCATGAACAGCGCTTTTTTTTGAAGATGTTGAAAGAAGGCATTGCTTACCGCAAAGAATCCTATGTGAATTGGGATCCGGTTGACCATACGGTGCTGGCCAATGAGCAAGTGGTGGATGGCCGTGGTTGGCGTTCAGGTGCTGTGGTGGAGCGCCGCAAGCTCTCGCAGTGGTTTTTAAAGATCACCGATTTTGCCGAAGATTTATTGCAAGGGCTTTCCACGCTGAATAATTGGCCCGATAAAGTTCGTCTGATGCAGGAAAAATGGATTGGAAAATCCAGTGGAGCCAAGCTGCGCTTTGAAGTTGCGAGTTGCCAGTTGCCAGTTGCCAGTGAAGGGATTGAAGTTTACACGACCCGCCCCGATACGTTGTTTGGCATGTCGTTTTTAGCTATTGCTCCCAATCATCCTTTATCGATTGAACTCGCAACTGGCAACCCGCAACTGGCAACCTTCATTAAAGAATGCGATCAGCTTGGCACCAGCGAAGAGGCCATCGAGAAGGCCGAGAAAAAAGGCTATGACACCGGCTTGAAAGTGATTCATCCTTTCACGGGCGAGCTCAAACCGATCTATGTGGCGAATTTTGTATTGATGGATTATGGCACCGGTGCGGTGTTTGGCTGCCCTGCACATGACGCGCGCGATTATGAGTTTGCGGTGAAGTATGGATTGGAAATAAAGGAAGTTGTCAGTTGCCAGTTGCCAGTTGCCAGTGAAGAAAAAGCATTGCCGTATGTTGGCGATGGTTTGATTATCAACTCCGATTTTTTGAATGGATTAAGCGTTGCCGATGCCAAAGAAAAAGCGATTCAAACATTAGAAGCAAAACATATCGGTTCGCGCCAGATTAATTATCGTCTGCGCGATTGGGGTGTGTCGCGCCAACGCTATTGGGGCTGCCCGATTCCGATTATCTATTGCGATGCGTGCGGCGCGGTGCCGGTGCCCGATGATCAGCTGCCCGTAACCTTGCCAGAAGACGTGACGTTCGACACACCCGGCAATCCGCTCGCGCATCACCCGACATGGCGGCATGTCCCCTGCCCTGCTTGCGCCGCGCCTGCGATGCGCGAAACCGATACGTTTGACACGTTTTTTGAGTCATCCTGGTATTTTGCACGCTTTTGCGCACCCCACTCACCTGATGGCATCGACAAAGCGGCAAGCGCGCGGTGGCTTCCCGTCAATCAATATATCGGCGGCGTGGAGCATGCGGTGCTGCATCTGCTCTATTCGCGCTTTTTCATGCGCGCCCTCACCGCCTGCGGTATAGCCGATATTAAGGAGCCTTTCGAGGGCTTGATGACGCAAGGCATGGTGTGCCACCAAACCTTCCAAGATGCTTCTGGCGCGTGGTTATATCCCCATGACGTGGCCAAGAATGATAAGGGCGACTGGGTGCAGCTTGATACGGGTGCACCGGTGCGGTTAGGGCGTTCCGAGAAAATGAGTAAATCCAAACGCAACACCGTCGATCCCAAACAGATCATCGAAAGCTATGGCGCGGATACGGCGCGTTTGTTCATGATGTCCGATAGTCCGCCCGAGCGCGATCTGGAATGGACCGAATCGGGCGTGGATGGCGCATGGCGCTATATGGGCAAGCTGTGGCGCATGGCAACGCAACCGCTGGATGCTATGAAGGCGAGCACCGTAGATGTGAACGCGATTACCGACTCCGAGTTATTGTCGGTGCGTAAAATGATTCATAAAACCATTCACCATGTCACCCGTGATCTGGAGGCGTTTCACTATAATAAAATGGTCGCGCGCATCCGTGAACTCACTAACGAGCTTGGCTCCATGAAGCTGGAATCGCCGCAAGCCATTGCGGTCTATAAAGAAGGTATGGTGGCGGTGACGCATCTGATTGCGCCTACCATGCCGCATCTGGCCGAAGAAATCTGGGCGCAGCTAGGCACTGGCAGCCTGATTAGCGACAGCGCGTGGCCAGTTGCAATGGAAGTTTTTTTGCAAGACGATACCGTGACGGTGGCGGTGCAAGTGAATGGCAAGTTGCGCGGCACGCTGGAGTTGGTGGCAGGACACGATCAGGCCAGCGCCCAAGAACAAGCCCTTAATTTACCAGCGGTGCAAAGCGCGATTAAGGGCAAACAAATTCGCAAAGTGATCGTGGTGCCGAATAAAATTGTCAATGTGGTGGCGGCATGATGGTTCGAAAGAACGAAATTACGAAATTACGAAGTCACGACTCGTGCCTTCGTACCTTCATGCCTTCGTACCTTCATGTCTTCGTGCCTTCTTATCTTCTTGTCTTATTGTCTTCGTGCCTTCTTATCTTCTTGTCTTATTGTCTTCGTGTCTTCGTACCTTCATGCCTTCTTGTCTTCGTCACTGCCTGCGGGTTTGAGCCTGTTTATGCAACACGAGAACAAGGCGGCACCACCCGAGATGTGCTGGCGCAGATTCGTGTGGTAACCCCTTTTGGCCGCCCGGGCGATCAGCTCAAAGCCGATATTGAAGACCGCCTCAACCCCGAGGCAGTTTCAACGGGCTCTAAATATGAATTACGCGTGCAATTGAATCAGCGCGCCGAGCCGTTTATCATCGATACCGATGGGACCGCGTCGCGTTTTGTCGTTACCTTTGATTCACCTTTTTCATTGGTGAATCTGGCAGATGGTAAAGAAGTGGCCAATGGTCAGGTGCAGCGCTCCACCAGCTATAATGTCTCTGAAACCGATGATTATTCGACCGTGATCGCCCAAAATGATGCGGTGCGCCGTGGCATTACTGAACTTGCCGAAGATTATAAGCTTCGTTTAGGCGGCTTAGTTGTAATGAAAAAGCTCGCGCCGTGAAGATTCAATCCAAAGATTCCAAATCTTTTTTGGCCAAGCCC
Source organism: Alphaproteobacteria bacterium (assembly GCA_021732545.1). GTDB lineage: Bacteria > Pseudomonadota > Alphaproteobacteria > Rickettsiales > UBA3002 > JAKFUW01. The sequence goes on from JAKFUW010000099.1 coordinate 5,566, forward strand.
GGTGATTATCAGGGCGCATTGGTCTATGGCACGGATCGTGGGCAGGTGCGTACACGTGTGAATGAGATTATCGCTCAGTTACTTAAAGATCCAAACGATCCTTTTAATAAATCTGAACTCAGCAATGAAGCCATGCTCGCCGACCCTGCCCGCCTGGCCGACGAACTGGCCGCGATGAGCTTTACCGGCGATCGCCGCGTGATCGAGTTGCGCGATGTCAGCGACAAGGTATCAGATATCATCGCATCGGCGGTGGAATATCTTTCGCCTCAGAATTTTTTATTGGTGTGGGCGGATGAATTAAATGCGCGCTCGGGGATTCGTGCTTTATTTGAAAAGCAGGCAAAACTTGCCTCCTTTGCATGCTATAAGGACGAAGGTGCTGGATTATCTCAATTAGTACGCGATACACTACGTGGCTATGGTCTGAAAGCCGATCATGAGGTGATAATTTATTTATCTGAGCATTTATCGGGTAATCGGATGATTATTGTGAGCGAATTAGAGAAAATATCGCTCTATTATGGCGATGATACGCAATTGAATGTGCAAATGGTGCGTCAAATCGTTGGCGATCCGGGCGAACATACGCTCGATGACATTTGTGAAGCGGTGGCAGATGGCAATATCGAGTCATTATGCCGTAGTTTGGACCGTTTATATGATGAAAATATGCAACCAGTCGTGATTTTGCGCTCGGTGAGCCGTTATTTTAATAGGTTGTTCGATATTCAGATGCAGCAGCAATCCAGCGGTCAGTCGATCGATCAAGTGATTAAATCGCTGCGACCCATAGTGTTTTTCAAGCAACAACCCATTTTAGCACGCCATGCAGCCCGTTGGCGTAGCGGGCGTTTGCGTCAGGCACAACAACTCATGCTGGAAGCCGAATATGAGAGCAAATTAGGCGGTGATTTGGGTGCTATTTTATGCACTCATGCCTTGATGCGCACCGCAAAAGCGGCTTAAAGGTTAAATACTATCGCCTAAGCGCCGCAAAATATCATCTAATTGCGATAAAGAGCCATATTGAATGATGACTTCGCCTTTTTGACCGCCTAAATCATTGATACTGACCCCTAAACCCAAATTATTTGATAAAGTTTCCTCCAGCGCGATAATATCAGGGTCTTTGCCTTTGCTGGATGTTGAGCGAGGTTGTGAAGGTGCGGGTGATGCATGTTTGGGGGTGTTATTGATATTATTGGTGGGCGTCACGGCTAATATGGTCGAAATATCCTCACCTCGAGCCAACATTTCGGTCTGACGAACATTTAATTGCTCTTTTACGACGTGTTTGGCGAGTGTTACTGGGTTTGATGCGGTCAAAAGAGCGCGCGCATGCCCCATTGTGAGCTGATCTTTGTCCATCAGTTCTTTAATTTCGTCAGGTAAATCCAAAAGACGCAGCAAATTGGCAATATGGCTACGACTTTTACCGACGGTTCGTGCCAATGTTTCCTGATTATAACCAAACTCATCCATCAATCGCTGATAACCGGATGCTTCTTCCAGTGCAGTCAGGTCTTTGCGTTGAATATTTTCAACCAACGCCAACTCAAGCGCGAGTTGATCTTCCACATCGCGGATGATAACGGGCACCAAGGTCAGATTGGCTAATTGCGCGGCACGCCAGCGGCGTTCACCTGCGATAATTTCATAGTGACCTTGTTGCTTTGGCGAAGGCCGCACAATAATCGGCTGCATGATGCCATTTTTTTCAATAGAATCAGCAAGTTCATTGAGATATTCTTCATCAAATCGTGTTCTAGGCTGAAATTTCCCACCATGCAATAACTGCGGAGAAAGACTTTGATAGCCAAGAGCATTTATATCGGTAGCGACTACATTGGTTTCAGATGACATCGTTTGGCTGTAGCTTTCACCCATCAATGCTGAAAGCCCTTTACCGAGCCCTTTACTAGCAGTTGCATTCATAATAAATCTCCTATTTAATTAAGCAGCGACGAGGCGCGATAAGTTTTTTTCACGTTTAATCAGTTCTTTAGCCAATTTTAAATAAGCCTTTGACCCTGCACATTGCAGATCATAAATCAGCGCAGGCTTACCATGCGATGGCGCTTCTGAGATGCGAACATTACGGGGAATGACGGTCTCATAGACCACGTCTCCCAGAAATCCACGCACGTCATTTTCGATATGTTCGGTGAGCTTGTTGCGCTTATCATACATGGTCAGCACCACCCCATGGATGGTGAGATTGGGATTCAAATTTCCTTGAATCAGTTTGATGGTTTTTAACAGATGGCTAAGACCTTCTAGGGCATAAAATTCACACTGCAACGGAATTAAGACGCTATGTGCAGCCGTAAGCGCATTTAAGGTAATCAGTCCTAACGACGGAGGACAATCAATCATGACATAATCATAATTTAAGCTACTCTTTTCTAATGATCTTTTAAGCAGAAATTCGCGCTGTTCCATGGAAACTAATTCAATTTCCGCAGCCGATAGATCTATATTTGACGGTACAATATGCAAGCGAGGAATCATTGTCTCTAATGTTGCCTCATTTGCAGGTAAGCCATTGATTAACATGTGATAGCTGGTTATTTTGCGGGCAGATGGTTCAATTCCAAGACCCGTGCTGGCATTACCCTGTGGATCAAAATCAATAAGTAGAACTTTTTTACCTACAGCAGCTAGTGCCGTAGCCATGTTGACTGCGGTCGTGGTTTTACCTACTCCGCCCTTTTGATTCACAATGGCTAAGATACGAGTCATGGACTTACCTCTTCGTTAGATGTGAAATCTCAAGCAGTCTGGCATCGGCATGAGTCAGGCTTGGATGAACAAAAATTTCAAATTTCCAATTTATCAATGCTTCTTCTATTTCTTTAGCGTAATTTTCTCCTTTTGCAAAGAGACATTTGCCCGATGGGGACAAAAGTGGTGATGACCATGTGAATAGTTGATTCAGTGGTGCGAGCGCCCGTGACGTAATGATTGATGCGGCACTGGTTTTAATATGTTCAATTCGCTGAGGAATAATAGTGACTTTGAGATTAAGCTTGGCAGCGGCCTCTTGTAAGAAGATACATTTTTTTTGATCGCTATCGACTAATGTGATGGGTCGAAATCCTAAGATCGCCAAAATCAGCCCAGGAAGCCCTGCCCCAGTCCCAATATCCATAATCGATGTTTCACGTGGAACAATGAAATTTGCAAATTGGCAGCTATCAAGAATGTGACGTTCCCACGCATCATGAATTGTAGTAGTGCTGATAAGATTAATTTTTTTTTGCCATAATAGCAGTAAATCATAATAGATCGATAATTTTTCAAATGTTTCACGTGAAACAGCAAAGCGTGAATTGAAACTTTGATAATCCATATATTATGCGGCGCGGCGTTTAAGGTGAGCCAATATCGCGGATAAGGCGGCGGGCGTCACGCCCGGAATTCGCGATGCGGAACCTAGCGTTGCAGGTTTTGCAAGCTGTAACTTATTGCGCACCTCTGTTGAAAGTGAGGCGATGTCATGATAATCCAAAGAGGTTGGCAGAGGAACATTTTCTTCTTGTTTTTGGTGTTGAATATCTTGTGATTGACGCTGAACATAGGTGCTATACATGGACTCGATGCCAAGCTGTTCTAAAATGGGATTGGGAATGATGGCAATCTCGGGCCACATCATTTTGAGTTGTTCTTTGTTGAGTTGAGTGTAGCTGAGTAACTGAAATGCAGTGCGACGAATACCGTCCTGATTAAGGCTGATACCCAATGATTGTGCGGCTTTAGGAGTAACAGTAAGGCCATGAAGTTGCGCGCGATAATGATCGAGTTGTTGGGTTTTATGGGTAAAAGACTGCTTGCGAATGGTACTAACACATCCTATCTGAATGCCACGCGAAGTAAGTCGCAGGTCGGCATTATCAGGGCGCAAACTCAGGCGATATTCAGAACGTGAGGTGAACATTCGATAAGGTTCTTGTGTGCCTAAGGTGATGAGATCATCGATCATCACGCCGATATAAGCGTCCATCCGATCGATGGTGAAGGGTTCAGAATTACTGGCTTTCAAAGCAGCATTCAGCCCTGCAATCAACCCTTGTGCGCCAGCTTCTTCATAGCCGGTGGTGCCGTTGATTTGACCTGCCAAAAACAGCCCTTGAATTTTTTTGGTCTCTAATGTGGCGTGAAGTTCACGAGGATCCACATAATCATATTCGATGGCATAACCAGGGCGAATGATGACTGCATGTTCACATCCAGGAATTAAGGCAACAATTTCGCGCTGAACATCTTCGGGCAATGAAGTGGAAATGCCGTTCGGATAGACCGTGTGATCATTTAATCCTTCGGGTTCGAGGAAAATCTGATGGCGATTGCGCGATGCAAAACGTACCACTTTGTCTTCAATGGAAGGGCAATAACGCGGCCCTACTCCTTCAATTTGGCCCGAATACATCGGGGCGCGATGCAAATTTTGACGAATTATATCATGAACAGCAGGGGTTGTTTCGGTGATGTAACAAGAAATTTGAGGAATGGTGATCGATTCGGTTAGAGTGGAAAATGGCAGTGGTGGTTTATCACCTTCTTGGGGGGTGCAAACGCCCCAATTAATGGTTCGTCCATCGAGGCGAGGCGGGGTGCCGGTTTTCAATCGTCCCAATGTGAGACTAAATTGACGAAGCGCAGTGGATAGACCAATCGATGGAGCTTCCCCTACCCGTCCCGCACTGATTTTAGTTTCACCCATATGCATCAGGCCATTGAGGAAGGTACCGGTGGTGACGACAATCGCGCCTGCATGATAGATTTGGCCGCTGGATCCTTCAACAGCCACAACGCGGTTGCCGTTCAATACTAATCTTTCGGCGGCATCTTCGATGATGGTGAGGTTATCATATTCAGCAAGGATTTCTTGCACGGCGACGCGATAGAGGGCGCGGTCTGCTTGCGCGCGCGGCCCTCGAACGGCTGGGCCTTTGCTTTTATTAAGCACTTTATAATGAATGCCCGCGCGGTCTATT